>JAEYOT010000232.1 GCA_023411445.1 Pseudomonadota bacterium | reverse complement strand
CGCGATCTCCGCGTAGGTCTGCCCTTCGATCAGCAAGGCGATCACGGCGTGCTCGGCGGGCGCGAGCCAAGACGCCAGCGCGAGATCGGGTCGAGGTACGCGAATGACCTGGCGCGTGAGCATGCGTTGGCGTTCGACGCCGAGGGAGGGCTGAAGCTGCGTGAGCGCGCGGTGATGCGCGTGTGCTGCCGCCACGACCAAGCCAGGGATGCGCGAGGGCAGGCAAGACAAGCCCATGAACTGAAAGCAGCTCTGCATGATGACGGCGATGCTCGAGCAGGAGAGCCCGACCTCCGACGCGACGATCTTGCGCACGCCGCAGAGCAGCGCATGCTCCAAGATCTCCTGATCGCGAGGGCGGAGCGCGATGGGAGTCGGGCCCACCACCGCGGGGCTCCGAGACACCACCAGCGACCAGTTGTCGGGCCCGTGCGACCAGCTCTCGATCTTGCAGGTGCCCGCGACCAACTCCTCCCACAGAGCCGACAGCTCGATCCGATCCGCGCTAGCGAACATCCTATGAGGAATATGTACACGGGGCATTTTGGTCGATCGCAGTCGATCGCAGGGCTAGGCTTGGCCGAAATCCTTGGGCTTTTCGCGAAGATAGCCTCGTGGTTTACTAGGCCGGCCCATGGCTGAGCTGCGCCGTGTGGACGGCACCCGTTCCTGCTTGCTGATGAACGAGCATCTCGTTGGTCGCGGGCCACAATGCGCGCTCCGGCTCACGGCCGGGTACGTCTCGGCGCAGCACGCGTTGATCCGCTACAGCGGCCACGCCTGGGAGGTCATCGATCGCGGCAGCCGCAACGGTACCCAAGTGGGGGACATCAGCGTCGAGCCTGGACGCGCCTACCGTCTCGTGAAGGACGCAGTGATCACGTTCGGTCATCCGGACGAAAGCTGGGTCTTGGTCGACGCGGGCGAGCCTCAGATCATGGCGGTGGCGCTCGACACCGGTCAGGCGCTGCTCGGGAGCGAAGGCATCATTGGTCTGCCCTCGAGCAAGGATCCGGTGCACACCCTGTACCTCGATCACGACGGCAGCTGGAAGCTCGAGCATCCCAGCGGTGAGGTCGAGGTAGTGGTGGATGGTCAGGTGATCGAGAGCTCCGGACGGCGCTATCGCTTCTGCTGCCCGACCGCGGCCGCGCCGGCGGAGACATGGTCGCTGACGCGGAGCGCCGGCGAGCCAACGCTGTGCTTCGCCGTGTCGTCGGACGAGGACTTCGTCGAGCTGTCGCTCGAGTACCCGAGCCGCAGCGTTCCGCTCGGCTCACGCAGCCACAACTACTTCTTGCTCACGCTCGCGCGCCAGCGCTTGACCGATCGTGAAGCGGGCTTGCCGGAGCCCTCGTGCGGCTGGATGGACAAGGAGCAGCTGGCGGACGGCTTCAAGATGACGCCGCAGCAGGTGGACGGCGAAGTGTTCCGCATCCGCAAGCACTTCTCCCAACACGGACTGGCCGAGTCGACCAAGGTGATCGAGCGTCGCCCGCGCACCAAGCAGATCCGCGTTGGCTTGGCCCAGCTGCGCGTGGAGCGGCGCTGAGCCGAGCCTGCGCCCTCAGCTCCCGTGCGGCGCGCGGCTGGGGCGCATCGACTCGTTCTTGTGCCACTCCGGGTTGCTGGCGAAGGCGGCGGCGCAGGTGAGCGAGCAGAACCAGTACTCACGGTTCATGTAGCGCAGCCGCCCCGACGCCGTGCGGCGATCCACGGGCGTGCGGCAGACGGGGTCGATCGGCGTGTCGGTCGCGCCGAGCATCAGCGCCATCGAGTAAAGGAAGGTCGTGCCGCGCACGTTCTTCAGCGCCACCTCGCCGATATCCACCACCGGGATGCCCAGCTCTCGCGCCGCTTCGGCGATCGGCGCCGTGCCGAGCACCTCGGCCGGGTGCGCCTCGGCCGCAACGCGCGCAGCCAGGTTGACGGCCGCGCCGAAGACGTCGCCGTCGCGCGCGATGGCGTCTCCGTGATGGAGGCCGGCGCGCAGGGAGGGGAGGCGCGGCTCGGCGGCGGCCTCCGTGAGCAGCCGTTCGATCAAGGACAGCCCCGCGGCGGCGTTCGGCGACGTGACCAACACGGCATCTCCGATCGTCTTCACCAGCCGATCGCCGGGCCCGAGCGCCGCGCGCGTCAGCTCGGCGAACATGGTGGCGACGTCGGCGGCGTCTTCGTCACCCTGAGCTTCTGTCAGGGCCGTGAAGCCGGCCATGTCCACGAACGCGAAGGTTCCGACGATGCGCATGGCCGTCGCTAGCCCAACGCGCCGTTCAGCCACAGGCGATTCCGCCAACGGCTATCCGCTGAGGGGACTGACTGGGCGGCGCCGTGCAGGAGCCGTGCGAGGACGGGCAGAGCAGGAGCCAGCACTGCCCGTCAAGGTACGCGCTTTCGCGGGCCTATGCCAGGCCGGCGTAGATGGTCTGCACGTCGTCGTCGCTATCGAGGGCGGCCAGGAAGCTCTCCACCTCGGCGCGGGCGTCGCCCTCGAGCTTGACTGGATTTTTGGGGATCCACACCAAGCTCGCCGCGGTAACGTGCCAGCCGCGCGCGCTGAGCGCCTTGGAGACCGCGTCCAGGTCGGTCGGCTCCGTGATGAAGCGCTGCTGGCCTTCGTCGGCGGCTTCTACCTCTTGGGCGCCCGCCTCGATCGCGGCTTCTTCGGGGTCTTCCCCCGCGGCGGGCGGCGACGCTTCGATAGCGCCGCGGCGGTTGAAGTCCCAGCTCACCGACCCGGTAGCGCCCAGCTGACCCTTCTTGAACAGGAGGCGGATGTTCGGCGCGGTGCGGTTCTTGTTGTCGGTGAGGCACTCGACGATCACCGGAACCTGGTGCGGCGCGAAGCCTTCATAGACGACAGTCTCGAAGGCGGCTTGGTCGTCCAGTAGCCCAGCGCCCTTCTTGATGGCGCGCTCGAGCGTCTCTCGCGTCATGCTGGCGCGCTTGGCCTGCTCGATGGCCAGGCGGAGGCGCGCGTTGGTGTCCGGATCTGGACCGCCACTGCGCGACGCCACCATGATCTCCTTGGCGAGCTTGGTGAAGAGGCGTCCTTTGGCGTCCGCGCTCTGCTCACGACCTTTCTGCTTCCAGTGGGCTCCCATGCGGGGCCGTTTAGCCCAGGCTGGGCCTGAAGGGGCATAAAAGTCGCGCAGCGGCCGTTGACACCACGCCTACCCGTGCACATGTCCTGGGGGCGAACGTGGCAACTATGATCGTGGAAAAGCCGTCAGTTAACGTGTCTTTCGAGCAAGAGGGCTCGAAATTGACTGCTGTGGAGATCAAGCGGAATAGCCGGTCCCCCGTGATCGTTTCGTTGCATCGCGCCCTGCTGGCGCTGGGCATCGTGGTGTCGTCGTACCAGGCACGGCCGAGCCCCAATGGCTTGATCGAGCGCATGGTCCTTTCACGTCGGGATGGCGGCGCCATTCAGGGGTCCCTCAGCGACGCGACGCGGGCCGCCATTCTGCCGCTGGTCGTCAGTAGCGGCGCCGCCTGAACAGGCTCCCAGCGCCCACGGGGGGGCGATAGGCGGGGTCAGGAGCTTGGTAGCCTGAGCTCGACGCGCGTGCCGGTGGCTCGCGGCGTGAGCACGAGCTCACCTTGCAGCTCCGCCACCAGGCGGCTGGCGACGAACAAAGCGAGCGCGTCGCCCACGCCTTGGGGCTTGCGCGCGCCGAACGGGAGCTCGAACGCTCCGCTCATCTCGGCGGTCACGCCTTCCCCAGTATCCTCGACCGCGACGCGCACGCGCTCATGGGTCGCGATCACTTGCAGGCCCAGCTCGCCGGCGTCCCCTGAAGCCAACACGGCGTTCAGTAGCACCAGCCGGAGCGCGTGCGTGAGGCGAGCGGGATCCGCAGTGACGGTCACGCCGGAACCGTAGTCCTTCCGAACGCTCACGCTGCGACCTAGCTGCCGCTCTACCTCGATCAGCGCGGTGTCGAGCAGCTCCGTGAGCGTGACTCGGCGTGGACTGACTGGCGCGCCTTCGCCCAGCAGCTGGAGGTAGTTGGTAGCGGCGGCGACGCGGGCCGCCCCCCCTTGCGCGTCCGTCAGCGCTTCCATCACCTCTCGCGCGTCCGGCGAGTCCGCCGGGAGCAGCCCTGGCAGCTTTTCGCGCAGCCACTCCAGCGAAGAGACCACGGAAGCGAGCGGGCTGTTGAGCTCGTTGGCCAAGCTCGCCGAGAGCAAGCCAGCCGATGCCCAGCGCGCTGACTCCAAGAGCCTTGCCTCCAGCCGCTTCCGCTCCGTGATGTCCCGCTGGATACTGACCCAGTGGCTGTGGACGCCGTTCTCGTCGAACATGGGCAGGATTTGCAGCTCCACCCAGTACGGCGTGCCATCCTTGGCGTACTTCAGCAGGTCCTCACGCACGGGGCGGGTCTCGCGCAGCGCGCCCTCGAGCCGCGCGAGCGCTTGCCGATCCGTACCGGAGCCGATGGTGACGTTGGGCGTCTTGCCCAGCACCTCGCTGGGGTCGAAGCCGGAGGACTGGGTGAATGCACGGTTCACGAACACGATGCGCCGGCCCAGCCCGTCGATGGCGTGCGCCTCCGTGATGAAGACGATGTCCGTCAAGTGATCGACAGCTTCGCCGAGCAAGCGCATCAGCTCGAACGAGCGATCGCTCGTCGAGCTTGGCTCGATCAGCACGACCACGGCGGAGGCCTTGCCGAACTGGTGCTCGCGCGCCAGCGTTCGGCCGAGCAGCGTGCGCCCATCCTGCCGGCAAAAGCGCTGGATGTGTGGGGCCCGCGGGGGGATGTTGCTGGCGCCGAGCGCAGCCAAGAGCGACTGCCGATCGTCCGCGCTGCACAGCACCTCCAGCGGTTGGCCGAGCAGCTCGCCATCGCCGGCGCAGCCGAACCAGCGCAAGCACGCGGGGTTCACG
>JAEYOT010000186.1 GCA_023411445.1 Pseudomonadota bacterium | reverse complement strand
CGCTGTTCATGGGGCTTCTCCGGCGTTGGTTGTCTTGCAACTCCTCCGACGGAGGGACCCCTCTACAAATTCACACCGCCGCTAAGATCGCGTTGCGGACCTCAGCTCCGAGCGCGATCCCGACCCAAGCGACACGCCACCCACGGCCGGTGAAGCGAGGGCGCTCGTCAGTCCCAAAGGCCCACGCAGGTGAGCTGGAGCGTGGTGTTGCGGCAGCGGGGGCAGAGCAAGGGCTGAGCAGGGGTGACTTCGTCAAAGGCGGCAAGGTCGAGCGAGATGACCTCGACCGGCGCTTTGCAAGCCTCGCAATGGGGCGGACCATGCTGTTTCTGCACGCTCATCAAGCTTTGGCAGCGCCCGCACCAGGCGGGCAAGCAGTCGTTGCCCTCGACCATCCCGGAGCCACAGCGGACCTCGTTGTCAATGCCGCACTCGCATTTGGCAGCGAGGATGAGTCCCATCAGGCCTTTCCTGGCTGGATGCCCAGCTTGTCGGCGAAGTAGTAATAGGCCTGGGCCATGTCGGCTTCGCGATCGCAGGAGTCGAAGGGAGGGACGAAGGGGCCGCCCGCGTCTTTGGCCCAAGGCGGCAGCTTGTCGCCCGCCTGGGCGTGCTGGATCTGCTCCCACTCCTTGCGCGTCACGCCCACGCCCGAAAGGCCGCGGTTGGTCGTGAACACGATCTTGCCGCGCTGGTCGTAGTACGTCTCGCGCTCGTATTGCTGCAGCACCGGAAACTGCACGCGGTAGATGAGCAGCAGCTGCTCGACCGTGAGCCCCAGCGAAAGCGCCGCCAGCGCATCCAGCTCCACCAGCGCCTGGCGGCGTTCGTACGGCGTGCGCAGCGCCGACTCGCGCGTCCACTTGGTCGTCAGGTGCTGCCACGACGGCAGCCGCGGATCTTGCTTGGCGAAGCCATCTTTGGCGATGTCCTTGGTCGCGACTTCTTGCCAGAGCTCGGCGTAGTGGGTGGTGAGGCAGTTGAGACGGAGGGCACGGTGGCGAGCGACCGGTGCCAACTCGGCTCGCGGTCCCGCCGGAAGCTGACAAGCAAGCGTGCGGTTGACGTGGCCCATGCCGGTGCTCTTCACGAAGAAGTCGATGGGAATCGACGAACACAACGCATTGTAGGAGAGGAGCTGCTCCGCCGTCTTGAAGGCGATACCGAAGAGCGTATTCACGTGAGCGGCCCCGGGAGGGAGGAGGCATGGAACGAGGGTTCGCTCACCAGTAGGGGCAACCATTTCTCGATGCACGTGACGGTAGAAGTCCGTCACCGGTTTGCCGTTCCAGTGGGGGGTGCGGGCGCTGTACTCGTCGGGGGAGCACGCCGGAACGTAGTTGGTGCGCGGCAGGTAGTCGTCCGGGATCTGGGTTAGGTCGATCGGCGAGTAGTCTTGGTTGTGTTTGCAGCCTTCGTTCGGGGTCTTGTTGAATGGAGTTCCGACGTAGAAGTGCGGGCCTGACACGACCCATTCGCCGGCGTGCGCGGGGAAGCGCGTCTCGCGCGCGATTGTGCCGTCCTTGACGCGGCCTGTCTCATCGAAGCAGACCGTCGAGAACCAGGTGTCCTCCTGGCTGCCAAGGGTTGCAGGTGTTTCAGCGAACCGGCGCAGCACCTCGAGGATTTCGGCGCTGTGGACGACAGGGAGCCGAGCCTCCCGCGGCGCCGTACCCGGCGCGTCGTACAGCTTTGCAAACAGGGCCAGGGCCGCGTCGTCGATACGCACGATGCGTGAGCGGTGCCCTCGGAGATCCCATTCATCGGCATCCGTCTTGATGCCTGGCACTTCGCCATTGCCGTCGTGAACGAGTGAGTCGTCCAGCGTGCGCGGGTGAAAAAGATTCGAAATCTGAGCAAAGCTGGGGTCAGGGCGAGCAGCACCGAGGACTACGAATTCGGAGTGCTTCTGGGCTTCAATCTCCGAGAAAAGCAGCAACTTGTTTATGAAATGGAGGTGCCAGCTCAAGCGATTCGCAAGGTACTCGCGCAGCCGTCCACCTTTGGGGTCGTCGAAGAGACCCTTCTGGTGAATGATTCCAACCGCACCAATATCCCCAGCTAGGGCGGCAGTCCTTTCCAGGAAACACTTGTAGAGGTTGCCTCGTACTCCCCGCAGCAGTGGGTAGTTGAGCCCGCTTGCAATGAATGACCCCTGAGCCTGCGTGCCCCCGAGTTCCGTCAAATAGAGCTGCGCTAGGGGCTCCGACGAAACGACGGCCCTTCGCCGTTCAGCAACCTTCGTCGCGTTCAGGCGTCCCAGGTTGAGGTAGGGATCCATATCCCCCAATACTCCCGCCTCGCTCCACTCCACCTTGACCCACGGCGGATTCCCCAAGAACACGTCCATCCCGCCGCGCAGCGCGAACACCTCCGCAAACGTGAGCTGCCAGTGAAAGAACCGTTGCTCCGCCGCGACGCGACGCACGACTTCGAGTCGCTCGGCGAAACCTGATTCCGCCACGGCAGCCTTCTGCGATTCGGTCTGCGGCGTGGCAGCCCCCCCTTCCAAGATCGCGTCGAGGTCGTGGAGCCACTGGTCGCGGGTTGGGGCTAGGGCGGCGTCGAGGACGGGCCAGAACCAGAGGACGCACCAGTAGTCCATCACGAGCTCCAGGCGGGCGCCGGCGGGTTGTTTGGCGTCGCGGATGCGGATGAGCTCTTCGCATTCTTCGACGCTGCGGAAGCGGGGTTTGCCGGCGGGCTCGGTCAGGGCGGCCTTGGCGCGCTCGTCGGCGGGTTGGCCCCACAGGTGAATGGGTTGGCGGAGGGCGCGCTGGCGCTCGATGCGTTCTTGGGCCCACTGCTGCCAGAGGGTGTCGATGCGATCGGAGAGGGCGAGCAGGCGCGCGACCTCGGGCTCGGTGAAGGGCTGGAGTTGTTGTTTGCGCCAGGTGCGCAGGGTTTCGGCTTGCTCGGCGCGCAGGTCTTTGACGACGGCGTCGTCGGCGTAGGCGACCATGCCGGGGTCGGGCAGCAGGAAGTGGTAGACAGTATTTTGGGGGCGCGCGGGGAAGCGCAGGTCGTCGCCGGGCGGGGCGGCGGGGTCGCGAAGGGGGATGCGGTCCGGGACGGCGGATTGCCACGTGTCGTTGCCGGCGCCGCGCGCGGTGAGCAGGTGGACGGGGAAGACTTCGCGACGGGCGCCGATGAGGCTGTTGCCGACCGCGAGGCGCTGGTCGAGGTAGGGGGCCTCAACGTTTGGCTGGAGCACGTTGAGCCAGAGCGAGATCTTGCCGAGCTCGCTGGCGAGCGGGTTGAGGTCCACGCCGTAGGTGTTGTGGACCACGAAGTGGTACTTCACCTTCGCGAGCTCGCGCTGGTAGTGCTCGGCGGGGATGGTCTGGCCGAGCTCTTGCTGCTTCTTTTCGAGGTATTTTTCGGCGAGCTGGGTGACCGCTTCGTTCAAGAAGGCGCCGCTGCCCATGGCGGGCTCGCACAGGGTGAGGCGCAGCATCTCGTCGGCGCTGACGCGCTGGGCCTGGAGCTCGGGCGTGTCGTCTTCAGGCAACAGGGGCTCGCCGAGCCGGACTTTGAGGGTGTACTTGGTGAGGCAGCGGGTGAGAACTTCGGGCGTGTAGTAGCTGGCGCTGCGCTCGCGATCGCGGCCGGCGAGGCGGAACAGGAAGGTGCCTTTGGGGTGCTTGAAGGGGCGGCCAAACTCGTCTTTGACGAGCTCGCTCTTCTTGAAGGCCTCGACCTTGGCGGCGGGCACGAAGTAGGTGCGGGCGCTTTCGTCGTCGATCTCTTTTTCGTCGCGCACCTCGAACAGCTCTTCACTGGCGAAGAAGCCGGTGTAGCTGAGCAGGCCTTCGTAGACTGCGCCGAGCTGGTTGATGCCGAGCTGGGCGTAGCTGATGCGGCCGCGCGTCTTCCCCTTCCCTTCTTTGGAGAGGCTGAGCAGCTGCAGCACCTGCTGCATGACCTGGTTGCGAAACTTGACGGCACGCAGGATGGGCGTGCGCTCTTCGTCGAACAGCGGGCTGCGCAGGCCGCGCATCAAGAAGGTGGCGTGGTGGGCGTCGGGCTCGTCGCCCGTAGCCGTGGCAAAGGAAGGGCCGAAATCCAGCTCGATTTGGCCGCGACCGTGGCCGCGCTGCACCAGGTGGAACAGGCGGCGCAGGCTATCGCTGATGAAGGTGCCGTTGCGGGCTTCGTCGGTGGTGAGTGGCACCAGCTCCAGATCGCGCAAGCTCTCGAGGCTGTAGCCGAGCCGGAAGGTGTCGCTCTTCATCGGCACCACGTCCAGCTCGGCGCTGCGAGCCTCGACGTAGAACAGGAAGAGCAAGCGATAGAGGTAGGTGATGCACTCGCGCGTCAGCTCGCGGACGTCGAGCTCGTCGTCGTAGGTCTTTTTCTTTTGGACTTCGAGGCGGTAGCGGACAGCCTCGTTGCCGAGCAGCTCGATTGCCTTTTGAGCGCCGAACTTCAGGTCGGTCGAGACCGCGAAGGCGTGCTTGTGGCTCTCTTCGTCGAGCTTTTCGAGCAGGCTCTGGCCGCCTTCGGGCAGCAGCACCTCGCGGTGGAGCAGGCCCGCGGTGGCTTGGAGGGCTTTCGGGTCGCGCAGGCCGAGCAGGCGCCCGAGCTGAAAATGCAGGTATTTGCCGCGATGCCACTTGTCGCGATCGAGCAAGAAGACATCGCTGCCGGCCAGGAAGACGACCCAGCGCGGCGGTTCCTCGGCGCGGAAGATGGCGTCGTCGAACAGCTCGCGCCAGGTGCCGGAGGCGAGCGGCAGCGCTTCGGCGTCCGCCGCGTGTGAAGCGGGCAACTGCTGGGCGAGGGGCGACTCCCCGAAGGGATCGGCGTCGTCGGAGCTGACCGCGAAGGGCGCCTCGACGACCCAGAGCCAGGGCTTGCGATTCTGCTGCTCGGCGCACAAGACGGGCAACACGTGGTCGTCGTCCAGCACCACGGTCTGCGGGCGCCGCTCGTAGCCGAGCGCTTGCAGCAGGTCAGCGTGAAAGCCTTGGGTGAGCTCGAGGCGCGCGGCGGGGCTCTGCACGCCTTCGGCGCGGCTGGCTTGGCGGAAGAAGGGGTCGGCCAGGCGCGCCAGGCGCTCGGGCGGGGTTTGCAGCTTCTGCTCGTCCTTGCGCTGTTTCCAGCGGGCGAGCGTGTGCTTCAGGTCCCGCTCGAGCAGCGCGTCGAGGTAGTGCTGCGAGAAGAACTCGCCCACGTTGGTGATGCCGGAGACGTCGAGGGCCACTAGCGCTTGCCCTTCTTGGCCGGGGCCGGCGGAGGCACGCTGGCGGCCTCGTGGTGCAGCAGCACTGCGGCGATACGCAGATAGGGAGTCTGGACGGTGCTCATGGTGTGGGTGAGCCACGTTTTGCGTTGCTCGCGCTGGCGTTCGATCTCGCTCTGCCGCGCTTCCAGGCGCTGCGCCACGTCGGCCCTGAGGGCCTTACCGTCGCTCGTGGCGGCGGCCTTTCGCGCTTCGATCTCTTGAAGCTTGCGCTTGGCCCACTCGTTCAGGCGCTGCTGGCCGTCTTTGAGGAGCGGGTAGAGGCGCTCGCGGCGCGCGTTGCGCTGGGTCTCCATGTGTTGCTTGGCGGCCGCGACGGCGGTTGGGCGGAGCGCGGCGGCGCGGCTCAAGTCCATCGGCTGGTTGGGATTGTTCAGCCCTTCGCTCAGACCGACACGCGGCACCAGCTCGCTGAGTGGCTCGAGATGCGGCTGGTCGCTGTTGTCGAACCGGATGACGAACCATTCGGCCAGCATGGGCTGGCTGTGCTGGTTGGAGAGCACCCCCTGAAACACGAAGCAGCAGTCACCGGGCTCGAGGCCCTGGTGCGCCAGCATCACGGGCGCCTCGTGCCGGCGAAAGTGCGCCGACATGCGATCGTTCAGCCACTCGGCGACAGGGTGCTGCTCCCAAAACAGCTCGTACTCGGGCCAGGCATCGGCGCTCTGGCGGCTCCTTTCGAGCGCTTTCTGAACCCGCTCGCGATCCGTAGTAAGCTTAAAAGTCCAGTCGGCGTTTTGCTGGAGCTCCGGCGGCAGAAAGCGGTACCGCTCCCGCAAGTCCGGCGGTGCTTTGAGGACGAAGCCAGAGATCTGCGGCTCCCAGTCGGGGCCTTGGAGCTTGTCCGTCTGCGGAAGCTCCGCCGGTTGGTTGTCCAACAGCTCTTGGAACGCTTCCTGAGCGAACTCGAGGTCGTGCTCAAACAAGCGCAGCGGCTCTTGTGGTGGCTCGACCGTGGTGGCGTTGGGAGCGAGGGCCGCGCTGCTGGTGAGG
>JAEYOT010000185.1 GCA_023411445.1 Pseudomonadota bacterium | reverse complement strand
GGACTATCCGGAGGACCTGGAGGCTGGCGTGCGGACGACGGTAGTCGCCCTGGGCTTGCGCCGCGGCATCACGCTCGCGTCCTGGATGGTAGCGGTCGGAGGCGCGTGCTTTGTCGCGACGTTTTTGGTTTTCTACTTGAGAGCCGGGATTAGCTACCCGAGCTACTTGGCTATCGCGCTGCTCGCAGCAGTGTGCGCGCTCATTGCGCGCACCATCTGGCGCCTGGCAAAGCTCACCAGCTCTCACGCCGCCGTCGAGAGCATCCGTGAAGTGAAACGTTTCGGAAAGCAAGTTCCGATCTGGGCAACCGCCATCGGTTGGGGTGGTGTGTTGTGCGGGGCGGTGCTCGTGACGGCACGGTGATGCTATGCCGGAGCCCATCGAGTTCATCGATTCCACCCTGCGCGACGGGGAGCAGGCGCCAGGCGTGTGGTTCACGCCAGAGGAGAAACTGCAGCTGGCTCGGCTCTTGGACCGGACCGGGATAGACGTGTTGGATGCGGGATTCCCTGCTTCTTCCGCCGAGGACGTAGAGGTCATTCAAGAGCTGAGCGCGGCTGGGCTCCGGGCTCGCGTCGCTGCCAGTGCGCGACCCACCAAGGTGGACGTAGCGGCCGCCGAGCGCGCGCGGGCCCAGGAGGTGTTCGTTTTCCACCCAGTCAGCGACGTTCGCCTGCGCGGGCTGCACATCGATCGATCCGCTGCGCTCGCTCGCATTCAGGCCGGGGTCGAGGAAGCGCGCGGTCGTGGTCTGGTCGTCAACGTAGTCGCTGAAGACGCCTGCCGCGCGGACGTCCACTTCCTGCGCTTGCTCCGGGAGCGGCTCGAGTCCTCGACCGTGCAGCGCCTCGTCATCTGCGACACTATTGGCGCGGCGACCCCTGATACCATCGCCGACCTCGTGCGCGAGGTCGGTCGTGGACCCGGGCTGCCGCTGAGTCTGCACTGCCACAATGACTTCGGGCTAGCTACGGCCAACACGCTGGCCGGGGTCGTGGCCGGCGCCACTTCCGTGAGCGGCACCGTGAACGGTCTGGGCGAGCGGGCCGGAAACGCCGACCTGGCGGAGGTAGCCGCTGCGCTGACGCATTTGCTCGGTCGTCCCCACCATATCGATCCGCTCCAGCTCGTCGAGCTGAGCGCGGCGGTAGAGCTGTTCAGCGGAGTTCACGTGAGCCCGTTGAAACCCGTCGTCGGCAGCAACGTGTACCGCCATGAATCGGGCATCCACGTGCACGGTATGCTGCATGATCCCTGTAGTTACGAGCACCTGCCTGCCGCGTGGGTCGGGTGCAGCAGCTGCATCGTCTTGGGCAAGCACTCCGGCGTGTCTTCCGTGAGCCACGTGCTCAAGAGCCGTGACTTGCCATTTTCGAGCAGCTTGGCCGAACGCTTGCTGGCGGTCGTGAAGCAGCGTAGCACGTCGCGTTCCAAGGCCGGCCACGCCAGCGCCTATCGAGAGACGCGCAGACATCGCCAACGTCTGCTCGGAGGCTTGCCGGAGCGAGTGCTCGTCGAGCTGTTCGACAGCATCGCCAACCGATCGGAGGAACCTTGGCTGGAGCCCTGAGCGACGTCATCCTCGAGCGCCGTGCCCTGGACGCGCAGACGGACGACGAGTACGTCGCTGTCGAGCTCGACGCAGTGCTCGGTCACGACGCCACCGTCGCGCTCTTGATCGATACCTTCGAGCGGCGGGGCCTACGCGTCTGGGACACCTCCAAGGTCTTGTTCGTGAACGATCACTTCTCGCCGCCGGCCAGCATCGAGCGCGCCAGCCTTTCTCGACACTTCATCTCCTTCGCGCGCAGATTGGGCGTGGAAAACTTGGCGATCGATCGCGGTATCTGCCACCAGCTGCTGGTCGAGCACCGGCTGTGCCAACCTGGTGCCGTGATCGTCGGTGCTGACAGTCACACCGTGATGGGCGGCGCGCTCGGCGCGTGCTGCACCGGCATGGGCACGACTGACATCATCTATGCCCTGGCGACGGGAACGACGTGGCTGCGCAAACCCCCGTCCATCAAGGTCACGTTAGGAGGCGAGTTGCCCTCGGCTTGCTCGGGTCGGGACGTAATCCTGGCGCTCCTGGCACGGCTCGGCGAGCACGGCGCGCAGTACCGCGCGATGGAGTTTCACGACCGAGCGAGCGTAAAGCTGAGGCAGGACGACCGCTTCGCGATTTCGAACATGGTGGTGGAATGTGGGGCCAAGTTTGGGTTGTTCGTGCCCGACGCGGTCACGCGAGCCTACTTGGCCGCGCGCGATGGGCAAGAGCCGGAGCAAATGCCGCTGCCTGCCGCTGACGCAAGCTACGAGCGTGAGGTCGAGCTGAACCTCTCGCAACTCGAGCCACTGGTGGCGAAGCCGTACTCTCCGGCCAACGTTGCGCCACTTCGCGAGCTGTCAGGCACTAAAATCACTCATGCTTTCCTCGGCTCCTGCTCGAGCGGTCGCCTGGAAGATCTGCGCGTCGCCGCGGACGTGCTGGCTGGCCAGCGCGTGCATGAGGACGTCCGCTTCGTGGTGATCCCGGCTTCCGCTCGCGTCTTCGACGCCGCGCTGAAGCTCGGTTACGTCGAGAAGCTGAGCGCCGCCGGTGCCTGCTTCAACCAGACCAGCTGCGGTCCCTGCGGCGGCATCGACAAGGGGCTCCTGAGCAGCGAAGACGTCTGCGTCTCGACCTCGAGCCGGAACTTTCGTGGACGCATGGGGCACCCGGCTAGCCAAACGTACTTGGCCAGCGCGCGTACGGTCGCGTACGCGGCGCTGGAAGGGCGGCTCGTTAGCCATGGTTGAGCCCGCGCAGCAGCCAGCGCGAGGTCGGGCTTGGGTCGTCGGAGATGACCTGAACACCGACGTCTTGCATCCGCCCCAATTTTTTTCGCTCGACCCAGAGGTGGTCAAGGCTGGGCTGTTCCACGGCATCGAGCCGCGCTGGCAGTCCCTCGTTCGTCCCGGAGACGTCATCGTGGCCGGTCGCAACTTCGGCTGCGGCTCCAGTCGGGAAACCAGCGTTCGTAGCCTGCTGCTCAACGGCATCGTCGCGATCTTGGCCGTGGATTTTGCGCGCATCTTCTTTCGTAGCGCGACCAACTTGGGCCTGCCGTGCTTGCGTCCGCGCGACGCGAGCGCGCTCGGCCACATTCGCACCGGTGACGAGCTCACGCTCTGCCTGCCTGCTTTGGTCTTCGACGCCCGAGGCAGGGAGATCGAGCTGGCGCGCAGCAGCAGCTTCGTTCGCCGCATCTGGGCGGCCGGCGGCTTGTTGGAGCTGCTAGAGTGACTCGCTCAGCGGACTATGATCTGCTGGTCGTCGGCGCCGGCCCTGCTGGCATTGCTGCGGCAACGCGGGCGCGTTGGGTCAAGCGCCACCACGCCATCCCCTGCAAGGTCGCCATCATCGATCCGGCACCTGCGGGCGGGCTCACGCGCATGGGCACCTGCATCATGACCGGGCCAGCCTGGATTTATACGAACGAGACGATCGAGCCGTTGCTCGTCTCTGACCTGGAGCGCCTCGAGATTCCGCAGCTCCGGCAGCGGGCCTGTGCCATCGCGCACGGCGAGGACGGCGCTCTCTCCGTCTCGCTAGACTCGGGACAGCGGGTCAGCGCGCACGCCGTCATTCTGGCCTGTGGCATGAAGACGCTGCATCGAGAAGCCGAGCTCTGGAACCGCGGCGTCACCGCCACCAGCATGGGCTTCGAATGGGCCGCCAGCAAGGTCAAGCGCTGGGTGTCGAGCGGGGAATATCGACACATCGTATTCGTAGGCAGCGACAAGCTCACGAACTTGATCGCGTTCGTGGATGAGCACCGCGCGCCGGGCACCCAGGTGAGCTTCGTGCTCGAGCCCATCGTGGGAGTATCTGAGCCCAGCGGCTTAGTTAGAGATGACGTCTTCCATGGCATCGTGAGCAACCTCGAGGGAGGGGAGCGCCTCACTAGCGTCCACATCGTCGGAAGCGACGGCGGCACACGACAGCTGCCGGCTGACCTGCTGGTGGTGGACTTCCTTTCGTACGAGGTTCGCCCATCGCGCAGCGTGAGCTGCCCCGAGCTGGTGTTGGACGAGAGCGGCTTCATCGTCGTGGACCGCAAGCAGCGAACCAACATCCCCGGCCTGTTCGCGGCTGGCGACGCAACAGGCATGCCGGCCTGCGCGGGCGCTGCGATCGGCGAGGGCATCGTGGCCGGCTTTGAAGCGTATCGCTTCGTTTATCGCGCCAAGTTCGGCTGCGAAGCGCCGCTCTTCGCGTACTACGGACGCGACGAGCCCTTGACCGACGCCAACCCTGATTTGCCCGCCGTGGGCCGGGGTACCCGCGCCGAGCTCTTGGTCTCCGTCCCCACCATCCTGGCTGCCCTAGATCAGCGCGCGGCGCCGCAGGGGCTCGTCACGGCGCGCCGGACGCTGAGCGCCCTGTCTGCCATGGGCGAGGGGGCGCACGCGGTGGAAGTCGTGGCAGCGCGTGCCGCGTTGCCAGTGTCAGACGTGGCAAGCGTCGTGACGCGACTACTGGAGATGAAGCTGGCGACCGTGCGCGGAGGGCCACCGTGACATCCATGGCAGCGCCTGAGCCGATGAGGCAGCGACGGTGCTCCGAGGACCTCGGAACGGACGTGCTCGCGTTCATCTCTGGCTCCCGGTCGGACCTAGATTTCGAAGAGCTCGCGCTGCGCACCTTTCGCTGGCACTGGGACGCTATGCCGAAATATCGGGCTTACTGTGAAAGTCGCCACGTCGCGGTCGGTCGAGTTCGCGGCCACCGCGACCTTCCGCTACTTCCCGTCGAAGCCTTCAAGTTGCTCGAATTGACGGCCACGCCTCAGCAGACGGTTCGGCGCTTCTCGACCAGCGGCACCACCGAGCGAGGTCATGGCGTCGCCGCTTTCGATGCCTTGGGCCTGGACGTTATGGCTGCGGCCATCGTCGCCAACGCGCAACGAAACTTGTTCGCCGATGGCGAGCGCTGGCGCATCCTTTCGCTCGCGCCGCCGGTGCAGGCTGCTCCCCACCTGATCATGGTGCACGGGCTGGACGTCATCGGTCGCCGCTTCGGCGACGGCGACCTGATCTCGCTCGCGACCACGCAGGGCGTGGACTTGGCCAAGTTGTCGCGTGAGGTGGAGCGGGCGCAGCAAGATGCTTGCCCCATCGTCCTGGTTGGCGCTTCGTTCTCCTTCGTCCACCTCTTCGATGCGCAGCGTGAGGCTTCGCGCAGGCTCAAGGTCCCGCCCGGGTCGCGCCTGTTGCACGCCGGCGGCTTCAAGGGCCGCTCTCGTGAGATTTCTGCCGCGGAGCTAGGCGAGTGCGCTCGCGCTCTCTTGGGCTTCGATGTCGCGCGGATCGTCAACCTGCTTGGTATGACGGAGCTGGCCAGCCAGGTGTACGACGTGCCTGGCGCTGACAGCGGCACCAAAGCGGCTCCAGGCTGGATGCGAAGCTGGGTGGTCGCGCCAGAGGACCCATCGCGCGAGGTCGAGCTGGGGGAGGTCGGCTTGCTGGCGCACGTCGACTTGGCGAACTTTTCGCGTCCCATTGGGCTGCTCAGCGATGATCTGGCGCGGCGTGTCGAGCGAGGCTTCCAGATCCTCGGCCGAGCGCGGGGGACGGACCCGCGCGGCTGCTCTCTCACCGCTGACGAGCTGTGGAGGAAGTCGTGACGCTGCTGGCTGAAGCCACCAAGAAGGCTCTCGTTCCGTTGGACCTGATGCTGCACCGGCTACGTGTCGGCCACGGCATACCCAGCGCGTTGCACGTCGTTGCGGAGAGGCTCGATCGGCGCTCTCCCTCGGTCTTGCCGCGGCGGGAGCTTGAGCGGATCCGCGCTGAAGCGAGCCTCGTCAAAGAGCGCTACGCGGGGCAGCGGCTGTCGCTGGTCGTTTCGCGGTTGCCTCAGGCGTCGCCTCGGGATCTGGTCGAGCTGCCTGCGTCTTGCCGCGAGCAGCTTACGCTGACGAGCCAACAAGTAACGCCGGCTGCCCTCCGAGCTACGAGCGAGTGGCTGCGTGACAAGGGCCTACGAGCGCTCCGCGAGCTACCAATCCGACGTATTCTCGACGTGCTCGACCGCGCTTCGTTGAAATGGCTCGATCCTGAATACGCCCATCGCTCGCTCGCGATCGAAGCCATCCACCGCTACACGGGCTTCTCTCGAGAGATGGTGATCCACTCCATCGATCTCGAAATGCGCTCGTCCCGACGACTCGACCTGTGGCGCACGTTGCTCGTGGAGCTCGGTAACCCCGCCGTGCTGGACCGTCCGGCTTGGACCGTGAGCGGCGAGACCAGCCGCGCACGAGCGTTTGGGCCGGACCTGCTCACTGCAGTATTCTCGAGCAATATTCCAGCGCTGCCTCACCTGTCATACATGCGGGGCCTGGCGGTCAAGTCGCCGGTGCTGGCCAAGGTGGCAACGCACGAGCCCATCTTTGCCTCGCTCTACCTCGACACGCTCATCGAGCTGTGCCCGTCCCTCAAAGACGCGCTGGCTGCCGTCTGGTTCCCGGGAGGCTCCGTGGAGCTCGAGCGCGAAATGCACGCTGCCTCGGGCCACGTGATCGCCTACGGCAGCCATGAATCCCTGGCCGCGCTGGCTGAGCGCCTTCCATCCAAGACTCCGCGCTTGCTCCACAGCCATCGCATGGGCGTGGGCGTGCTGGAGCGCTCTGCTCTGGAGCTGGGCGAGCGTTGGGCGCCGCGTGTCGCGTATGACTTCTGCGCGTTCGACGGTCAGGCCTGCCTGGCGCCTATCGTGTACTTCCTGGAGGGGTCTCTGGCGCCCGCCAAGAGCTTCGCCACGAGCGTGTCTCAAGCCGCTAACGCTCTGGGTACGTGGCTGCCCAGGCGCGCGCTCGACGCCAACGACGCCGCTGCCCGACGCTTGACCGTCGAACGCTGGCACACGCGCTCGGTGTTCCAGCCCGATGAAGTCGGTTTCATCCGCGGACCGGAGCCCGGACCCGCGTGGGCAGGCCTGATCACGACTGGTGGCTACCGACCCGAGCGCCTGGGCGATCGTTTGTTCCACTTCCACTGCGTCGACTCACTCGAGCAAGTGGCGGCGTCACTGCGGGAGTATGCGAGCAGCTTGCAGAACGTGGCCCTGGCCGGTGACGAGCAACGTTGCCAAGCGCTGGCGAGCGAGCTGGCCTCGCTCGGCGCGTCACGCGCGACCCGGCCAGGTCTCATGCCGACTCCTTCGATGATGTGGCATCACGACGGCCATGCGTGCATCGGGAGTCTGGTGCGCTGGTCCGACCTAGCGTAGGAGCCCGATGCCAGGCACGTTCGACGCCATCGTGATCGGCAGCGGCTTCGGCGGTGCCGTCGCCTCGTGCCGGCTGGCTCAGGCTGGCGTAAGAGTTTGCTGTGTCGAGCGCGGGCGGCGTTACCCGGTCGGCTCGTTCTCGCGCGATTTCACGAGCCCGGATACGTTTTGGCAAACCGGTCATGGTTTGATGGACTTCCGTCCGTTCGACGACGTCATGGTCCTGCAAGCCGCAGGCTACGGCGGCGGCTCGCTCATCTACGCCAACGTGCATCTGCGGGCGCCCGAGGACGTGTTCCAGAGTGGATGGCCGCAAGGCTATTCACGCCAGCGCCTCGACCCCTACTACGACCTGGTCGCGCACATGCTCGATCTCCAGCAGGTCAGCGCTTCGGCGCGTGGCTTGCCCCCGAAGGCCCGGCGCATGGCCGCAGCTGCAGCAGCGATGGGACGCAGCGACCAGCACTTCTTGCCGCCGCTGGCCGTCCGCTTCGGGGAGGGTGAGCCGACCAATCGCTTTGGTAAGCCTCAGAGCGCGTGCACTTACTGCGGTGAGTGCCTGATTGGGTGCAATCTTGGCGCCAAGAATACGCTCGATCTGAACTACCTGTCGCTCGCCGAGCGGCTTGGCTGCCACGTGCGCGCGCGTAGCGAAGTCTGGAATATCACCTCCACGAGCGCGGGCTACCGCGTCCACCTCCACGATCTCGAGTCCAACTCGCAGGATGTCTTGGACGCGTGCCGTGTCTTCTTATGCGCCGGTGCGCTGAACACCACGGAGCTGTTGCTGCGCTGTCGCGATGAGCACCGCAGCCTCCCACGCTTGAGCGAGGCCTTGGGCGAACGCTACTCCGCCAACGGTGACTTTCTTGCGTTCGCGTTCGATACCGCAGAGCCCTTCGAGGGCTGGAACGGGCCGAGCATCACGAGCGCCATTCTATCTAAGGAGGACGGCGCCTGGTTCTTGGTAGAGGAAGGCGGCTTTCCTATCGCATTGACGTGGCTGATTCGTGCGATGGACGGAATCTCTACCTTCGACCCGGATGACTGGCTGGGTGGAGCACGACTGCAAGCAGCGCTTCCGCTTCTCGCCAGACCATCCGACCCTGGCCTCGGCATCTTCTTCCTTATGGGGCGTGACCGAAGTGACGGCCGCTTGAGGCTGCACCCGATAACGCGAAACGTCTCCATCTCCTGGAGCGTGCGCCGGAACGCGGAGCTCTACGCAGCCGAGGAGGACTTCATCAAGCAGCTGTCCGAAGCCTTGGGTGGCAGGGCGGGGGTCAACCCGTTTTGGCGGTGGCTGCGTCGACCCATGACCGTCCATAACCTCGGTGGCTGCACCATGGCTACGGACCCTCAACGCGGCGTCCTCAATGAATGGGGGGAGGTCCATGGTTACCCAGGGCTGTTCGTGCTCGACGGCAGTGCCTTGCCGAGCTCCACGGGTGTCAATCCCTCCCATACGATCGCTGCCGTGGCTGAGCGCAATGTCGAGCGCGTGATCCGTGAAATCAAGCGCGATCCGGACTGGCGCGCTCCTGAGCGTGCCGCGGCACCGAGGTTCCTCGATCCGCTGCCTAAGGCGCGAGTCGTAACCCACCAGCGTAGAGCCGCCGGCGTGGTGCTACGGCACTCACTCTTTGGTGAGCTCTGGCCCGGAGCGAGAGGCGTGGCTCGACGCTACGTGGAGTGTCACCTCAACATACTGATTGAAGACGTGCGAAAGTGGCTCGAAGAACGGGAGATTCGTGCCGCCGTGGATGGGAAGATCGCCGTTGACGGCTTTACCGACGGGTCAGTACCGGTCCTTGGCGGCAGCGTGCTCTCGCTGGCGACGGCCGGAGCAGCGTTAGCGCCA
>JAEYOT010000108.1 GCA_023411445.1 Pseudomonadota bacterium | reverse complement strand
GGGCGCGGACGGCGGATGCGCGCGGCAACGTGGCCGCCGCCGTCTTCAACGCGACCCTCTCCAGCCTGCTCGGCGTCGTGCTCACGCCATTGTGGCTGCACCTGGTGTTGGGTGCGGCGGGACATCCGCTGCCGCTCGGGTCGGTAGTGCTCGACTTGTTGCTGTGGCTGGTGCTGCCGCTCATCGTGGGGCAAGCCTTGCGGCCGCTGCTGGGGGCGTGGGCGAGTCGGCACAAGGCGACCATCAACGTGATCGATCGCCTGACCATCTTGCTGCTCGTCTACACGTCATTCTGCGACTCGGTGCAGTCCGGCGTGTGGCGGAGCAGCGGCAGCGTGCTCGCGGTCTCGGCCGTGGTCTGCGTCCTGTTGCTGACGCTGGCGCTGCTGCTCACCTGGCGCGCCGGGCGCTGGCTGGGGTTCGACCGGCCTGACCGCATCGCCGCGTTGTTCTGCGGCTCCAAGAAGACGCTCGCCGCGGGTGTGCCGATGGCCCGGCTCATCTTCGGCCAGCACCCGGGCCTGGCCGTGGTGCTGCTGCCGATCATGCTCTACCACCCCCTGCAGCTCCTCGTCGGTGGCTGGCTTTCGGGCAAGCTCGCCGAGGAGCGAGCACCGGGGTAGCGCGGCTTCCGGGCAGCCGTGCCGCTGTTCCAGAAAGACTTGGCACAGTTTGGCTCGGGTCCGCCTGCGAAAAGCACGTAAATTCAGCATCTTGTGGCTGTGTCAGCCTGGCCCGTCCGTTGCACTCCCGGCGGCTGAGGTCGCCATGCGTATTCACTTCTCTTTCGCTCCCCTGAGTCTGCTCGCGGTTTTCGCGCTGTCCGTCACCGCTTGTGGAGGCGCCGGCGAGGTCGGGCCGGACAGTGACCCGGAGGCGGGCTACTTCGAATCCGCAACGCCAGGCTACGGCCGCGAAGGAGGCGACGCCGCGAGCGGGGGCGGCACCGGGAACATCGGGGCGCCCGGGGCCGACCCGGACGATGCTGGCGGAGACGCCGGTCGCGAGATCGCCGAGGCAGACATCATCCAACTGCGCGGCACCACGCTCTACGCCATGTCGCGCAGCGGCGGCTTGAGCCTGATCGACGTCAGCCGGCCGGGGGCGCTGAAGATCTTGGGTCGCTACCGCACCAGCTTCACGCCGTTCGAGATGTACGTGCGCGACGGCATCGTCTTCGCCATGTACAGCGACTGGGGCGAGTTCGTGCTGAAGGAGGGCAGCAAAGACGAGTGGGAATGGAAGCAGACCAGCAAGCTGCTCGCGCTGGACAGCAGTGACCCAGCTGCCATCACCAAGATCGGTGAGTTTGAGCTGCCGGGCGAGATCAGCGACAGCCGCCTGGTGGGCGACGTGCTGTACGCGGTCAGCTACCAGAACGGCCAATGCTGGTCGTGCGAGGCGGGCTCGCCCAGCACGCACGTAGTGTCCATCAACGTGGCCAAGCCCGAGATGCCCGTGAAGGTGGACGAGCTCAGCTTCGAGGATGAGAGCCCGGAGTGGGGCTGGGGCAAGCGCAGCATCAGCGTAACGCCGGAGCGCATTTACATCGCCGGTCCCGAGTACGGCTACCAGCAGCCGGAGAACTCCACGGTTCAGGTGGTGGACATCTCTGACCCGCTCGGCGATCTGGAGGCCGGCACCAGCTTCACGGTCAAGGGGCAAATCACGAGCCGCTGGCAGATGGACGAGCTGGACGGCGTGCTGCGTGTGATCAGCCAGCCGTGGCAGTGGTGGAACGGCAGCGTGCCGCCGGCGCTGGAGACGTACACGGTCACCTCCTCGCAGCAGATCGACAAGCTGGCGCATTTGGACTTCGTGCTGCCGGACGATCGAGAGACGCTTCGCTCCGTGCGCTTCGACGGCACGCGCGGTTATGCCGTGACGGCGGTGCAGGAAGATCCGCTGTTCACCTTCGATCTCTCGGATCCGGCCGCCCCCAAGCAGCTGGGCGAGCTGCACATGCCGGGCTTCCTCTATCACATGGAGCCGCGCGGCGACCGCTTGCTGGCGCTCGGCTTCGACCAGGCTAACGCCGAAGGCGCGCTCACGATGAGCTTGTTCGACGTGAGCAACTTGGCCGCGCCAACCATGATCGAGCGCGTGAACTTCGGCGGCTCGTGGGCGCGGCTGCCTGAAGATCAAGATCGCATCCACAAGGCCCTGCGCATCGACGATGAAAACGGCATGATCCTGGTGCCGTTCAGCGGTTGGCAGGACCAGGGTAACTACTGCGGGACCACGTTCAGCGGGGTGCAGCTGATCGATTTCGTGGGCGACGATCTGGCGCTGCGCGGCGCCACCAAGAGCCTGGGCGAGGCACGCCGGGCGCTCTTGCTCGACGACGTCCTGCTCACCGTGGCCGAGCAGGAGGTCGCGGCTTACGACATCAGCGATCGTGATGCGCCGGAGCAGCTGTCGGGCGCTCCGCTCGCGCTCAATGTCGCGCTCACGCTGCCGGTGGGTGAGGACGTGGTGCGGCTGCGTCGGGATTGGTACTCGCAGGACATGTGGCTCGAGGTGGTGCCGAAGGCGAACGTGGACGCGCTGGTTCCGGCCATCAGCTTCCGGCTGACCGACTACCTGCGCACGCAATACGGCCTCGACCGCTGCAGCTACTGGTACCCCGCGAACGAGCCGCTGTTCGTCGTCGGCGACACCGTGTGGGTGCTGATCAACGACTACGGCGACTGGTCCGGCAGAGAGCGCGCCTTGCTGGTCGGCTTCTCACCGGCCACGGGCGAGGCGACGGGCTCGCTGGAGTTGCCGTTCCGGCCCGGCTACTGGGGCTGGGGCAACACCTCACGCATCGTCAAGGGTGACGCGGTGCTGCTGATGCAAGAAGGTTGGAGCGAGCTCGGCAACAAGCGCAGCCTGTCGGCGCTGGATCTCTCGAACCCGCGCAAGCCACGGCTGGCCTACAGCGTGGAGCTGCCGGTCGACAGGTACTATGGCTCCACCGGCCTGCTCGACAGCGGCGACGAGGTCGTCACCAGCTACGCTAGCACCGTGCCCGGCAAGGAAGGGGTGGTGCGACACTTCGCGCTGCGCATCGACGTGAAGAACCCGCTCCAGCCGCTCCTGCGCGGCGCCTACAACGTTCCCGGCTACCTGGTGGATTTCGACGCCAAGCGCCAGGAGGCGGTCACGCTGGACCACCAGCCCAAGGTGGTGGCAGGGCGGGACTGGGAGGCGTGCAGTCGCCTGCTGCCAGGCTCTTACTTCGATGACCAGCGCAAGGAGTGCCGCGGCTTCACGGCGACCTTGCACCGCCTGAGCCTGAAGAACGAGCGCGCGCAGGTGCTCGGCTCCGAGCGCGTCGATAGCCTGGCCTGGTCCACGCCGCGGCGCGGAGACGGCCGCTTGTTCTTCACGAACGGCTACTACTACGGCGGCTACTACGGCGGCTACGCCGACGCGATCGGTCCGGGCGGCTACTACGGCGGCTGGTCCTGGGCGTCGCAGCACCTCACCGTGGTGGACTCCAGCACGCTCGAGCACGGGGTGATCGAGGCACCCGGCGTGTGGAATTCGCTGCCGAACGGCACGTCGCTCATCCTGGCGCCTTCGGCGGGTCAGCCGCTGTCCGTGATCGACGGCTCGGACGCCACGAGCCCGGTCTTGCTGCAGAGCGAGGAGACCGCGCTGGGCCATACCCAGCACCTCTCGGTCAGCGGCGACGACGTGCTCCTGTCGCAGGGTGACGGCGGCGTGCAGCGCATCGCGCTACCCTGACGAGCGCTCCACCGGCGGGATCGTCACGCGGAAGGTGCTGCCGTGCTCCGGCTCGCTCTCCGCCGTGATGGTCCCGCCGTGCGCTTCTACGATGCGTCGCCCCAGGGCCAGCCCCAAGCCGACGCCTCCGGTCGCGCGTGCGCGGCTGCGATCCGCGCGAAAGAAGGGCTCGAACACGCGCGGCAGGTCCGCCGGGGCGATGCCGATGCCGCGATCCTCCACCACCACCGAGAGCCCGCCCTGCGGCGCGCGCTCCGCCGCCAGCCGGATCGGCGTCGCGGGGTCCGAGAATTTGACGGCGTTGTCGAGCAGGTTGTCCAGCACGCGCCGCAGCAGCGTGAGATCGGCCTCGACCTCCGGTGCGTCGGGCGCGATCGAGACCTCTAGCTGTCGCTCCGGCGTTCGCCGCTCGAAGCGCTGCCGGGTGGCGTCCAAGAGCTGAAGCGCGCTCACCGCTCGCTTGCGCAGCGGCGGTAAGGGATCGCCGGCGCCGCCTTGTGCCAGCTCGAAGCGCGCGGCCGTCATCACGTCGTCCAGCAAGCGCTCGAGCTCTTCCAGGTCCTCCTCGATGTCCGCGACGTAGCCGGCAGCGCGCGCGGTGTCGCCCTCACGCACCAGGTCCAGCGCCATGCGGATGCGCGCGAGTGGTGTCCGCAGCTCGTGCGAGACGTTGGCGAGCAGCTCCTTCTCCGCGCGGCGCAGGCTGAGCACGCGCTCGGCCATGTCGTCGAAGGCGCGCGCCAGATCGCCGATCTCGTCGTTGGTCTGCACCCCGCTCCGCGCCGACAGGTCCCCGCGGCCGAGCGCTCGCGCCTGCCGCGAGAGCCGCTCGAGCGGAGCGGTGATGGAGCGCGCCAGCGGGATCGACAACAGCGCCAGCACCAAAAGCGCGGCTAACAGCTGCGCCATCGCGCTCTGCAGGGCCGCCTGCGGCAGCGGGTAGCTGAGCCGCGCGTAGCGCACCAGCTTGCCCTGCGCGTCCAGCAGCGCCACCGCGCCCAAGCCACTCGCGAACTGAGTCACCTCGCGCTGGAGCCGAGCAAGGTCGGCCGCGCTCAGCGGCGCGGGGACGTGGCTCATGT
>JAEYOT010000037.1 GCA_023411445.1 Pseudomonadota bacterium | reverse complement strand
GTACGAGGGCGGTCTCAGCGGCCGCCCTCGTACAGGCGCTTCGGAACGAAGAGCGTCTGCCCGCTGGGCTCGCGCAGGGTGACGCCGGAGTCCGACCATTCCACGCTGCTGGCGCGGATGGCGGACTCCGTGCTGCTCCCATGCGCGCCGAACGAGTGATCGACGACGTAGCCATGGTCCGGCGACTGGCGGCGCGTGATCCACACCTCGTAGTAGAGCTTGGTGGAGAAGCCGTAGCTGGTGATGCCTTCGGCGACGCGCAAGCAGAAAGCCGGGCTGCAGCTCTCCAGCACGACCCGCTGCGAGCGCAGGCCGAGCAAGAACGTCCACACCGCCGATAGCGTGAGCGAGCTTAGCACTACGGCCAAGAGCAGAACGATGGCGCGTGTCCGCCCCGGCTGGGTCATGAGCTGAGCTTAGCTTCCGTCGCGCCCGTCACCCGTACGTACTCGAGCTCTTGCTGCTCGGCCGCGGCCCGCAGCATCAAGGAGCCTCGGCTCATGTCGCCCAAGCCGGCGAAGCGTGCCGGGAACAGCAGCCGCTCGCCGAGCACCTCCAGCAGCGGCACCACGTATTTGTTGCTGGCGACGCTGCCGAGCAGCACGAAGCGGGCGTGCTCGTCGTGCCGATCGACGAGCTGGGAAGCTTCGCGCAAGAGCGGCCCTGCAAAATGCGGGTTCTTCTCGCTGACGCGCATGCTCTGCCAGCTCGCCAGGCGCGCCGTCGTGACGCGCTCATCCAGCGTGCACAGGCCGCCGCCCGCCGTCATCACCCAGGCGCTGGGCGCGCCGCTGGGCGCGTGACCGAAGCGCTCGGCGTACGCGACCTTGCCGCGAAAGTAGAGGCCGCTCACGAAGCTGAAGACGTCGGCCAGCCTCGCTCCAGCGGGCTCGCGCAGCGCGCGCGCGAGCGCAAACGTTGCCGTGGGGTTCATCACCATCTGCCCGCGCTTGCCCGAGAGGTTCGCGGGAGACAGTAGAAACACGGTAGCGCTCGCGCTCACTTCGCACGCTCGTCCTGTCAGGTCTAAAGCGCGATCCAGGTTTGTCGTGCTCGCCCGCACAGCGCGCCATCTTCACCCAGCACGGCAGTGCCGGCGTGGAGCTTGCGCCCCTCACGTCCGAGCCCCCAGCCGAGCACCACGCAACGCTCGCCCGGCTGCGGCCGCCTCGTCACCTCGGCCGTGATCCGCCCCAGCAGCGCAACCGGGTGCTCCGGCGCCGCGACGCCGAAGTAACCCACGCAGTCCAGCGCCGCCCAGACTACCTCCGCTCGAATCGGGCCGTCCGGCGCGGTTAAGCTAGTGTCAGGCTGCCACGGCGCGGCCACCGGATCGCTCGGCTGGGCTCGCCCCGGAAAGATGCGCAGGCCGTCGCCGACGGCGCGCGCGGGGCCGCACACGAAACAGGTCGGAAAATGGTGGCGCGCGTGGCCCACGTAGTGCGCCGCGCAAGCCTGGGCCGCTGCGAACGATGGGGCCTCGGGCACCTCGAGCGTGAGCGTGCTCGGACGTGCTTCGGCGATCAGCAGCTCGCCCTGCCGCAGCTCGGCCCCGTTGCTCCCCAGCTCGAGCGTCAAGTCAGTGTTCAGTGGCGGTGGCTTGCGCAGCGTCACCTCGACCACGCCTCCCAGCGCCGCGCCCAGCAGTCCGGCGGAGTAGCCACCGTTTCCGGAGTCAGGCGGACCGCAGAAGCGTGGCGCGATACGCAGCGTCGTCATCACGTCGCTGACCAGGGTAGAGCAAGCGGCGCGATGGCGCACCCACTTCGGCAGCGGGCCCGGGTGGCGCGCGCGTTTTCTGTCACCCGTTGAAACTTGCCTCAAACGGCACGCAGCCAGGGCCTGCAGGAGCCGCCGCGAACGCTGGCACGTGCCGTGCTTGATCGACAGATGAACATGGTTCGTGGTTTTGCGTTCGGACTCGGCGCTGTGATCGCGGCAAGCGGGGCTGCGGGCGGCTACTGGTTGCTACGTGACGAGCCAGGCGTGGCGCAGGCTAGCTCGCCGCAGCCTAGCGTCGCTCAGGCCGAGCCGGCGGACGACGCGCTCACCGATCCGTTGCGACCCGGAGAGCGCGTCCCGCGCGAGCCGGGGCGCGCTCTCGGCGCGGACTGGGTCAGCGCGCGCCCTCTGTTTCAGACCTCGCGCCCGGCGAGCGAGCGCGGTGGTGTCGAGCCGTGTGCCACCCAGCAGGTGGACGCCAGCGCGCTCACGGACTTTGCTGTGCTCGGCTCCGGGCGGCTGACCTTCCCGCGCGCGCTCGCCACCGCGACCACGAGCGAGGTCGACCTGATTGTGCACTTGCACGGCGAAGAGCCGGTGCGGCGTGAGCTGGCTGAGAGCGGCGCGCCGCTGGTGCTGGCGACGTACACGCTGGGTCCAGACCAGGGCTACGCGCCCGCCTTCGCCGGGCCGCGGCTGGCCCAAGTGACGAGCGAGGTGGAGCAGGCGCTCAGTGGGGAGCTGGGGCGCGCGGTGCGGGTCCGCAAGCTTGGCCTCAGCGCCTGGAGCGCGGGCTTCACCGGTGTCGCCGCCGTGCTGGCGCAGCCGAGCGGGCGGAAGCCCGACGCGGTGGCGCTGATCGACGGGCTACACG
>JAEYOT010000951.1 GCA_023411445.1 Pseudomonadota bacterium | reverse complement strand
TCTTCGGTCGCTTGAGCCGCTCGTCGATCTGCGGGAACACCCACTTCTCGAGCCCCGGAGCGTGCACGTCCAGGAACCACTTGCGCCAATCGAGCTTGTCGA
This sequence comes from Pseudomonadota bacterium, assembly GCA_023411445.1. Classification (GTDB taxonomy): domain Bacteria; phylum Myxococcota_A; class Polyangia; order Polyangiales; family Polyangiaceae; genus PMG-095. Next base: position 8,983 of record JAEYOT010000951.1, on the reverse strand, counting down.
TGGTCCACGGGACGCGCGCCTGCTCCTCCGGTGAGAGGCGAGCGTAGGCAGCGCGCGTGTTGTCGCAGCGGAACACGTACTCGTACTGCGCCACGAACGGCAGGAACACGCCCAGGATCCTGCCGACGTTCTCCTGCTGCCGAGCGAAGGAGGAGAGCGCGTCCGCCGCCGGCTCCAGCAGCGGCGCCGCGGGGCCGAGCGCGGCCTTCTTCAGCAAACCGGCGAAGGAGCGCACGCCGCCCGCGATCTTGTGCGGGCCCATGCTCTCGAACTGCTCCTTCGAGAGCATGGCGCCCTCGAAGTGCGCCTGCAGGTAGCTGAGCACCGGGCCGCCCTTGCCCGTACGCTGGTAGTACTGGCGCTTGTACAAGCCTGAGAGCTCGAAGAAGCGCCGCATGGTGCAGGGGTTACTGTCACTCGAGCCGAGCTGGTAAACGGTCTTGTGCCGGCCCTCCAGCAGCTCGCCCAGCGCGAGCGTCAAGCCGGCCGCGACCATGTCGCACGGGATGACGTCCAGGTAGTTCTCGGAGCCGGGGATCTGCAGGCCACCCTGGCGGATGATGTAGATGAGCGGCGCGCTGGTGTTGATACCCTCGTTCCAGCCGGGGAACGGGTACTCATTGGTGGACTCGACCACCGCCGGTCGCACGATCGTGCACGGCAAGCCGGAGGCGAGCGCGATCTGCTCGCCGATCGCCTTGGTGTACGTGTACGTATTGGGGAAGCCCCAGAACTTGGCGCGCTCCATGCCGAGGTCAGCCAGCTGACCCTCGACGAACTTGCGCTTCACTTTGGTGACTTCGCTCTCCAGCACGCTGCCGCGCGCCGGCTCGCCGCGCTTGTGCAGGTTCTTCTTGGCGTCGTCCAAGAAGTTACTCTGGCGGAAGGCGTCGTTGCTGCGGTGCCGCGCTTGCTCGATCACGTCGAGGCACTCGGCGATCTCGCGCTCGGGATCCCAGTGTGACTTCTCGAGCTCGTCCGCGCGCGGGAAGGGGAACTCGCGCGGGTCCGACTCGGACACGTAGCCCGTGTGGCTGCCAGCGACGAAGCAGGTGCTGGTGTGGAGCAGCGGGAGGTTTCCCAGATCGCGCGCCAGCGCGACCAGGTTCTTCACGCCGAACGCGTTCACCTCCAGCGCTTCGTCCAGCGGCGGATCGAAATCCACCACGCCGGAGACGTTGATCACGGCGTCCACGTTCCCGCGCAGCGCGTCGCGCAGGTCCGGATCCAGCCCGCAGAACGGCTTGACCACGTCGCCCGCGATCGGCGTCACCTTCTGCTTCAGAAACTCGGGGAAGCCGAGGCCGTGCTCGCCCCGCAAGGCGTCCAGCACCTCGCTGGTGGCGACCTCTTCGTCGTAGCGGCGCTGCGCGTCCTTCCCGCGCTTGGGCCGCAGCGTCAGGTAGATGTGCCCGATGTCCGGGTAGCGGCTGAGCAAGAACGCCCACCACACCTTGCCCAAGAAGCCGGTACCGCCTACCACCACCAGGCGCTTGCCGGACAACAGCTTGCCCAGCTCCAGCCGCGGCGGCGTGCCGTTCGCCTTGACCAGCCCGGTCTCGCTCATCGCTAGCTTTGGCTCCCGCTGTTGGCGCCGCCGGGCACGCTGACGTCGCCCATGATGATGGGCGGCACGTGCAAGCAGGTGATGTCCAGCGTCTTGTTCTGGCCGTTCTTCGCGCGGTAGAGCGCGTCTTCCATGTTGGGCGCGGTCTCGTAGCCGAGCAGCTTGGGGATGTACTCGTTGTCCGCGCCGACCACGATCACGCGGCCGATGTGCTGACGCCCGTTCTCGCCCCAGTACCACATGAAGAAGGGGTGGGCCGGGTGGTAGGCGTGGCCGGAGCGGAACATCTGAATCAGCGCCGGATCCTTGGCAAACTTCTCCTCGTAGCGCTCGCGCAGGACGTTGGCGTCACGCGTCTCCGGTAGCAGCCGGTGCACGAAGTCGATGTACGGAGCGTGCTGCTCGTGATCGAACTTGTCCGTGCACGGGTGCGTGATGATCAGGGTGCCGCCCTTCTTCACCAGCGGCGCGCCGCGGTACATGTTGAACAGGTAGCCCTGCGCCAGCACCTGCACGAGCAGCGGGTTCAAGAACGCGTGCACGTTGTACGGGCTGATGAACGGGATACCGGTCACCAGCACGTCAGCCTGGCCCTCGATCGGTACGCAGTACTGCTCGAAGTTCTTTTCGATGATGCGCGGGTGCACCTCGGCAGTGGCGCCGGCGTAAACAGCGGTCATGCCGTAGGGCGCTGGGAACTTGTCGAAGATGGCCTGCCGCGCCGGCTGCGGCAGCCTGGCCGTGGACATGACCAAGCCCTTCATCAAGGCCTTCTCCTTGCCCGTGAGCTCGTCCTCGTTCTTCATCAGAAAATCGAGGTTTTTGTCGAACATCTGGTTGTTCACCGTCGCCTCGATGGTGAAGATGTTCAGGTGCTTGTGGGCGAGCTTGCCCATGCGCTCGATGTCGCGCGCCAGCTGCGAGCCGCCCGGATCCATGTAGCTGTCGCTCTTGCGGATCGTGCCCGGGTTGTGGTGCGGGCGCAGGCTCTTGTAGCTGCACAGGCCGACCGCCACGGATTTCATGCCGCCGTTCATGGGCACGAAGTTGACGTTCACGTAGATGAGCAGGTCGCTCTCGGCGGCGCGGCGGTTCAGCTCCAGCACCTCGCCGTGCGGCGTGGTGCCGATCTCGACCAGGTTGTCCTTGTCTTCCGCGTCGTGGTTGTAGAGGCGGTCCGGCCAGAAGGCGTCGAAGATCTTGTCACCGACCATCCAGCGGATCTCGCTGCCCTTCATGCGGCGATGGATGCCGGTGGCGACGATGATCTCGATGTCCGTTACGCCATGGTCAGCCAGCATCTCCAGCACGATGGTGAGCACGCGCTCACGCACGTCGGGCCGCCGCATCGGCGGCAACGGCACGGAGATGTCGTCCACCGCGATGGCGACGCGCATGCCCGGCTTGAGCTTGGCGTAGAGCGGGTCCGAGCCGAGCGGGTGGTTGATGGCGTAGCGAATGGCCGCGTCCGGATCGCGCAGCGGCGCGAGCGGCGGCTTGGGGTAAATCACCCGCGTTCCTGCGGGCAAATCGACCTCGACCAGGCGATCGCCGGAGAATAGGACGCGGGGAGCGCTGTCGCGCTCGAGGGTGACGAGACTGGGGTGGTTCATGCAGCGGAGCTCAGATCGAAACTGGGCCAGCCATAGGCCTTGGCGAGCCAGGAAAGGCGCTTGTCGGGGTTGACCGCGGCCGGGTGGCCAACCACGCTCAACATCGGGACGTCGGAGTAGCTGTCGCTGAAGGCGAAGCAGTCGGCCAGGTCGTAGCCTTTGGCCTTGGCGTGCTCGCGGATCAGGCGAGCCTTCTCGGGGCCAGCCACGACGGGCTTGAGCAGCTTGCCGGTGGCGATGCCGTCCTTCATTTCCAGGCGGTTGCCGATCACCTCGGCGCCGCCGAAGTACTCAGCGAGCCGCTCCAGCACGCACTCGAGCGCGCCGGAGACCAGCACCACGTCGTGCCCCGCCGCGCGGCTCTTCTCCACCAAGCTACGCGCGCCTGGGTAAAGTGACGGACGCATGACGTTGTCGAACGCTTCCTGCGCCAGCATCACCATGCGGTCCTCGCTCGTGCCGGAGTAGGAGGAGAACAGCATCTCGTTGAAGGTGCGCCGGTCCACCATCTCGGCCAGCATCAGCCGCGGTGAGTCGAGCAAGGCGCGGCCGAGCTTGAGCGCGCTCTGCAGCGGCGTACCTTGGTTGAGCAAGTAGTAGAGCGTTGGGTGCACCAGGTTGCTGGAGACCAACGTGCCGTCGACGTCGAAGTAACAGGCAGCCACGTTTTCGGCCCGTGGGGTCCAACGGACAGCCCCTGGAGTCAACCCCAGTAGTCAAACCTCCGAAATGATTGATTAGCCGGGCGGCCGACCAGCTCGCCTCCGTGGAAGGAAGCAGCTGCCAGCGGGAAGGCACGACGCTCGCGCGCGCGCTGGCTGCGCCGGCGGCTCTTATGCATATTACGCGCCGTGCCGAGCTCGGAAGCCATCACGCGCGGAGTGCGGGTCGTCGTCAACGCGCGCTACTCGTCGTCGCACTCTGACCCTTCGAAGCGGGAGTGGTTCTTCCTCTACACGGTGACGATCACCAACGAGGGCGAAGAGACGGTGCAGCTCATCAACCGCCACTGGGTGATCATGAACGCCAACGGGCACGTGGAAGAGGTGCGCGGCCCTGGCGTGGTCGGCAACCAGCCCACGCTCAAGACCGGCGAGAGCTTCGAGTACACCTCCGGCTGTCCGCTGAAGACACCGTTCGGCTCCATGCACGGCGAGTACGAGATGGTGACGGAAGACGGCGACATGTTCTTGGCGGAGATCGCGCCGTTCGCGCTGCGCGAATCCGAGACGTTTCACTGAGCCGAGCGGCTCAGCGCCGCGCGGCGAAATGCCGGCACAGCTCGTCCACGAACAGCCGCACGCTGCGGGAGGTCCCGTGGCGCCGCGGGAACAGCGCGTGCAAGGCCTGCGGCGTGCTCTGCCACTCCGTGAGCACTTGACGCAAGGCGCCGCGCGCCAGCGCCTCCTCCGCCGCGAAGCGAGGCACGAGCGCGACGCCCAAGCCCGCGCAGGCCGCGCCCACCAGAGCCAAGCTGCTGTTGACGCGAAAACCGCCGTGCACTGCCACGCGCAGCGCCTGTTTGCCCTTCTGAAACGCCCACTCGTCCGGGGAGCTAGCCAGGCTGTAGACCAGGCAGCGGTGATGGGCGAGCTGGCGCGGGTGCGAGGGCTCGGCGTGCGCCGCTAGGTAAGCGGGCGAGGCGCACACCACGCGCTCGAGCTCCAGCAGCTTGCGCGACGTGAGGCTCGAGTCCGGCAGCGGGCCGCTCCCGCGGATGGCCACGTCGAAGCCCTCGCGCACGACGTCCACGAAGCGATCGTTCAGCTCCAGCTCGACCTGCACCGCCGGGTAGCGCTGGCTGAAGGTCGCCACCGGCACGACCAGCTGCGACACGCCGAACGACATGGGCGCCGCGACGCGCAGCGAGCCGCGCGGCGCCGTGGCCTGCGCGGAGGCGGACTCGTCCGCGTCGCGCAGCTGCTCGAAGATCGCCGCCACGCGTCGCAAGTACTCCTCGCCCGCTGAGGTGAGGCGCACGCTGCGCGTCGTGCGCTGCAGCAGCGTGACGCCCAGCTCCTGCTCCAGCTCACGCACGTTTTTGCTGACCGCAGCGTTGGACAGCCGCAGCTGGCGCGCGGCGGCGCTGAAGCTCTTGAGCTCTGCCACGCGCTGAAAAACCTGAAGCGCAGTGAGCTTATCCACGCGCTGTTCCCGCGTTGTTCTCGGCCATCTCGGTATTATTTACTAACAGTAAATAGTGCCACCACCAAGCTGCCGTTTATCACCGCCTGCGCCGCCACTACAGCTGAGCGCAGGAGGAACGAGACATGAACAGCAAACAGAAGTACCTGACCGCGCTCGCCATCACGGTTGCCGCGGCGTCGATCGCGGTCGTCGGTCGCGGCCTGGCGGCACAGCCTACCGTCGGCGTCAGCCCCTGGGGACCCAGAGACGAGCTGGGCCGCCTGAACCTGATGAGCGAGGCTTCGCGCTCGAAGATCTTGTCGCGCATCGCGGGCGGCTCCGTCTACGACCTGTCGGTCGAGTACTACATCGGCATGCCCAGCTGGCAGGCGGCTGGCGATCCCCATTACCAAATGTGGATGACCCACACCCCGCACGGGACGCGCGTGAGCGACCCGCTCGGCGTGGGCGCGGAGATCAACGAACACGTGGGCTACACCGGCGCGGCGTTCTCGATGTACACGCACACCGGCACGCACATCGACGCGCTCAATCATTTCGGATTGAACGGCAAGATCTACAACGGCTTCTCCGCGGCTGAGCACCTCGGCGACCAGGGCTGGCGCGTCACCGGCGCGGAGAAGATCCCGCCACTCGTGGCGCGCGGCGTGCTGATCGACGTCGCCAGGCACAAGCGCGCGACGGCGCTGCCCAACGCCTACCGCGTGACGCGCCAGGACTTGGTCGGCGCGCTCGCGGAGCAAAAAGTGGCCTTACAGCGAGGCGACGTCGTGCTGATCCGCACCGGGCGCATGCAGCTGTACGGCGACAGCCAGAAGTACATGAAAGATCCGCCTGGGCTGGGCTTGGAAGCCGCTCGCTACCTCGTGGAGGAGGGCGGGGCCATGGTCGTCGGTGCGGACAACTTGAGCTTCGAGGCGTTCCCATCGGAAGTGAAAGGGAACTACGTGCCCGTGCACACCTACTTGCTGGCGCAGCAGGGCGTCCCGATCTTGGAGCTGGTGTACTTGGAAGAGCTGGCGCGCGATCGCGTGTACGAGCTGGCGTTCGTAGCCGGCTCGCTCAAGCTGCGCGGCGCTGACGCGGCGCCGCTACGACCGCTCGCCTTTCGGGTGCGCTGAGGCGCGAGCTAAGCCCGGCGAGGGGAGGCTATCGACGGCGCGCGCGTTGCTCAAGGATCCGAGGCTTAGGTGGGACGCACCGCGGTGGGCGCTTCCAGCGCTTCACCGCGGGAGAACAGGTGGAGCAGCGGCGTGGTCATCAAGGTCGTGACGAGCGCCATCAAAACCATCATGGCGAACAGCAGCGGCGAGATCACCCGCAGGTCTAGGCCGATATTGAGCACGATGAGCTCCATGAGACCGCGCGTGTTCATCAGCGCGCCAAGCGAGGCCGAGTCGCGCCAGCCCAGGCCGCACATGCGCGCCGCCAGCGTGCTACCGCCCAGCTTGCCGGCGCAGGCCACGGCCACGACCAGGCCGAGCAGCGCCCACTCGTACCAGCCTGACAGCAGCCCGATCTGTGTGCGCATGCCGGTGAAGGCGAAGAACGCGGGCAAGAGCAGGATCACCACCACGTCCGTCAGCTTCTTCCCCAGATCTTGGGCCAAGAGCGAGTCGTGCGGGATGAGCGCGCCGAGCAAGAACGCGCCGAACAGCGCGTGGATGCCGATCCACTCCGTGAGCAGCGCGGACGACAAGAGCCCAACGAACACGAGGGTGGTGCCGCTGGAGGTCTTGCGCAGCTCTTGCGAGCGCACCACGCGCAGCAAGAAAGGCCGCACCAGCACCAGCATGAAGGCGACGTAAACGGCGGCGAGGCCGATGGTCGTGACGGCCCCGCCCAGGCGCGCCTGCGCGATGCTGACGACGAAGGCGAGCAGGCACCAGGCCGTGACGTCGTCCACCGCGGCGCAGCTGATCGCGATCACCCCGAGCCGGCTCTGGTGGATACCGCGATCCGTCAGGATGCGCGCCAGCACCGGGAACGCCGTCACGGACATCGACACCCCGAGAAACAGCGCGAACACGGTGAACGGCACGTCGCGGCTCGACAGCCGCGGGTACAGGTACAGCGCCAGGGCGGCGCCGAGCAGAAACGGCGCCAGGATGCTGGCGTGCGAGATGGCCACCGTGGTGTGCGTCTTCTTGCGCAGCAAGGCGGTGTCCAGGTGCAGGCCGACCAGGAACATGAACAGGATCACGCCCAGCTGAGCGATGGTGCTGAGCAGCGGCGCTACTGCGGGGGGCAGCACGAACGCCGCGACGTCCGGCAGAGCCCGACCGAGCAGCGAGGGACCCAGCATGATCCCGGCCAGCACCTCGCCGATCACCGCGGGCTGATGGCAGAAGCGCGCCACGGCGCCCAGCGCGCGCGCGGCTGTGACCACCACGACCAGAGCGAGCAACACGTGCAAGAGCGTGCTCTGGTGCGCCGAGGTGGCGGACGCGCCGAACGGAGCGCTCGCGAGGCTGACCGGCGCCTCGAGCCCCGTCCCCCACCAGCGGATGCCGGCGAACACCAGACCGCTCAGCGCGACCATGCCGGCGTAGGCCAGCAGCGTCCGTAGCCGGCTGCTCCTACCGCCGACGCCTTCGTCCGCCTGCATCGTCGGCGGGAGCCTGCGCCCCCGCCTCGACGATGTAAAGGCTCGATCGGAGGTTCAGCCCTACTGATCGAGCAGGTACGCCGCGATCAGCGGAAACACGATGGTGGCGTCGGACTCGATGATGAAACGGGGCGTGTCCACCTCCAGCTTGCCCCACGTGATCTTCTCGCCGGGAGGCGCGCCGCTGTACGAGCCGTAAGAGGTGGTGGAGTCGGAGATCTGGGCAAAGTAGCCCCACGTCTTCACCTTCCACTCCAGGTCCTGGTGCATCAGCGGCACCACACAGATCGGGAAGTCGCCAGCGATGCCGCCGCCGATCTGGAAGAAGCCGATCGAGGAGCTGGCGTCTGTCTCCTTGTACCAGTTGATGAGCTGACCCATGTACTCGGGGCCGCTCTTCATCACCTGGTAGCCGTACTCGCCGCGCACCACGCCGGCCACGAACATGTTGCCGAGCGTCGAGTCTTCCCAGCCCGGCACGAACAGGGGCAGGTTCTTCTCGGCCGCCGCTAGCAGCCAGGAGTCCTTGGGATCGATCTCGTACTCCGGCTCGAGTTCCTTGCTGCGCAGCAGCTGGTAGAAATACTCGTGCGGGAAGTAGCGCTCGCCCTTCTTCTGGGCGCTCTCCCATAGCGCCAGCATCTTCTTCTCGATCTTGCGCATCGCCTCGTGCTCGGGGATGCAGGTGTCGGTGACGCGGTTCAGGTGCTGGTCGAGCAGCGCCTTCTCGTCCTGGGGACCGAGCTCGCGGTAGTTGGGGACGCGGCGGTAGCTGTTATGTGCCACCAGGTTGAACACGTCCTCCTCTAGGTTCGCGCCGGTCAGCGAGATGCCGTGGATCTTGCCCTGACGGATCAGCTGGGCGATCACGATGCCCATCTCGGCCGTGCTCATGGCGCCGGCCATGGTCAGAAACATCTTGCCGCCCTTGGCTAGGTGCGCTTCCCAAGCCTTGGCCGCGTCGACCAGCGTGGCGGCGTTGAAGTGACGGTAGTGGTGCAGGATGAAGTCGCGAACGGCTGCCATGGGGGCTTTAAGCCCCTGGAC
>JAEYOT010000950.1 GCA_023411445.1 Pseudomonadota bacterium | reverse complement strand
ATTCCAGGCGGTGGAGCAGCCTGCCGGCGCCGCCGCCGCCCCGGCGGCGCTCCAGCGCCTGCACCGCCCCCTGGTCGAGCAGCTCGCACCGGCCGCCGCCTGGTAGCGTGAGCAGGCGCGGCGTGCTGCCGAGCGGCGGGCCGATCTTCACCGCTCGGAGCGGGAACGAGAGCCGCTCCGAGGCGCTGTGCACGTGCAGCACATCCTGCTCGTCCAGCGTGAGCGCGACGCGCTGAGGCGTCGACGTGATGCCGTCGAGGTAGATCGCCTGCCAGGGCTCACCAGCCAAAGTCGACATCGAAGCCTCCCACATCCACGAAGCCTTCTGCGACGGCGGTCGGCTCCTTCTGCGCCCCGGCGCGCACGAAAAGCGGACCGGCCGCGAGCAGACGCAGGCTCTCGGCGCGGTAGCGCGCGAGCCGCACCATGGCCCAAGGGATGAGCAGCCCGGCGCTCAGCGTGATGGCCAGCAGGTTGACGGCGTACAGACGCAGCAGCGCGAGCCCCTTCTGCTTGGAGATCAGGCGGTGCTGATTGAAGCCGATGCCGCCCAGCAGGTGATTGGTCAGGCGAGCCTTCACGAAGGAGAACGGGACCAAGAGCACGAGATTGAACAGTGCAGTGGCAACCCAGAGGCGCCAGGACGAAAGGTCAGCCTCGTGCTTCATCGTCCTCACGATGGCGTAGAGCAAGACGGCGTAGAGCGGGAGCACGAGGCCAAGGCCCAGCAGGTACGTCTTGAAGTACTCACCGGGGCGCGTCGACCAGCTGGGTTGCACGTTTCCGTAGCGGAAGCGGCTCAGCGCAAATTTGGTCAGACGCCAGCGTGCGTACGGTTGAGCCGCGCCGCACGTGAGCACGAGCCAAAGCAGCACCTTCAAGTACTCACGGTACGACTCTCCGACCTTGGCCGTGAAGGCGAAGCGGATGTTGCGGTACGTTGAGTTGTGGGCGTTGAAGGCCCACGCCTTGAGCATCAGCCACGGCAGCAGCAGCGCAAGCACGGCGGCCGCTGCTAGATAGAGCGGACGCGAGTAGTACTGCGTGGCAAGCAGCACGCCGCCGATCGCCGCCGCGATGATGTGCCCCTTCAAGATGACGCGCGGATCTCCCAAGTAGTCGAAGCTGGAGCCGTTCAGGCGCGTGTGACGGTAGAAATACTGCTTGGTGCGGACCCTGGCCCACGCTGAGTACACACCCAACGTGACGATGGTGAGCAGCGTGTTGACGATCCAAATGCGGAAGTACTCCCGGGCGTTACCCGTGAACTTGAAGCGCAGGCGCCGAAGCAACTGCTGCTCCGGCACTGGAGCGGATTCTTCCCCTTCGACTCCCAGCTGAGCTTGCATGAGGCCGCATCGGGCAGCCGCCACGGCCAGTTGCTTGGAAAGCGCGCCGACGCGCTGCCGGCGCGTTTGGACCTTCTGAGCTACGGCAGCTCCAAGCTGGAGAGGAGGAGGCGTTGACGCACGCGCTGGACGTACCAGAAGCTCCGCCCCCCGCCGTACAGAGCGCCCCCCCGACCGCGTTTGGGCAGCAGCTTGGCGCAGTACCAAGTGCCGTCAGGGTCGCGCCGGCACAGTTTTTTGGAGCCTGGGCGGCGAGCGCAGCGACGGCGCCGAGCTACCACCCACCCCCCACGGATCTGGTGGTCAGCCAGGTCCGCGCACAGCTGTGACCTGGCGCAGCGAACGACCGCTGCGCCAGACCTTTCAGGCCTTCATGTCATCGAGCTCGCCGGCGGAGCCGATCTTGGGCGCCATGGCCATCGTCGAGCGCGTGGCGGCGGCCATGAGCGTGTTCAGCACCCTGGCGTTGGCCGCGCCCTTGGCGTCGATGAAGGTGCCCTGCTTCAGGTACCCGCCGCCGCTGCCCCAGACGATCATCGGCACGCCCTGGGTGATGTGCGAGGGGCCATCGGCGATGGTGTTGGTCCAGATCACCTGCGCGTTTTGCGCCAGGCCGTGCGCCTTGAACGCGTCCAGCGCGGTCGCGAACGTCTTCATGCGCACCGCGTCGATCTCGTGGTGCGCAGCCTCGGCCGTCGGGTTGTTGCCGGACTGCGAGTCCGACTGCATGCGGTGGCTCAGCTGGTGGAAGCTCCAGCCCAGCCCGGAGTTGGAGGGCACGTCGTACTTGGTGCCGTCCGTGCCGTCGCCCCACTGCAGGGTGCCGACGCGCGTGTAGTTGCAGCCGAACGCTAGCGCCATGACCCGCATGTGCAGGCGGACGTAGTCCTCCATCTTGCCGGCTTGGAAGCGGAAGCCGCTCTTGAGCGACTCGTACTCGTCGACCGGGAGCCCGTCTTTGCTGCAGGCGCCGCCGACCGGCTCCATCCCGCCCATCTCCACCTCGATGTCACGGATGGCTTGGAAGTGCTGATCGAGACGCAGGCGATCATCCATGCTCAGCACGGACATGTTGCGGAGCTCGTTCAGCTGCTCGCGCACGACGTCGTTCACGCTCTTGCGCTTGTTGGCGATCTCCCGGGCCAGGTCCTCCGTGGGCTGCGGCGTGTTGGGCGTGCCGCCGGTCAAGCCGACCACCTTGGAGTAGAGCAAGTACGGGTTCACGTCCGCGGAGCGCACTTGGCCGGCGCCACCCGCCTTGAACGAGATGCGCTCGGCGATGAAGCCCTTGGAGCCCGAGTACAAGGCGACCGGATCCTCGCCCAGCGCCTTGCCGATCAGCGTGTCTGCGGAGGGACCCGCGGAGTGCGACGTGTTGCCGCTGGAGCCCGGCTCCAAGCCGGTGAGCGTCTGCACGCAGCCCTCGGCGTGGCCGCACTGCTTGCCGTAGCGGAGCGGGTAGTTGATGCCCTTGATGAAGAGCAGGTTCTGCGCGTGCGCCGCGAGCGGCTTGGTGCCCAGATCCCCACCGGTGAGGCTCGCTTCCGTCAACGCGCCGGTGGCCGAGGGGAAGAAGTTCTTCAGGACGACGCCGTTTTGCCCGACGACGAAGAAGGTGAACACCGGCGGCGTGTCCTGCGCCCAGGCGGAGCGCGTGGGCAAGCTCTCCAGGAACGGCAGGCCGACCGCGACTGCGCCGGCGCCGGTGAGAAAGGCCCTACGGTCCAACATTCTGCGGCGGCTCATGACGTGTTCCTTTCCTTTCACAACGCACCTCCGGCGCGCTTCCTGAATTCATCCGCGGCGACCAAGTCTACGATGACCTCTTTCAGCGAGGCACCGCTCTCCATGCTGACGGTCGCCAGCTTCGACAAGAGCGGCAAGTCCGCCTCCACCACGTTGCGCTGGAGCCCGAAGCTCGCGAGCTTCTTCGAGTAACAGAGGTGGGCTTGGGGCTCGCTGGCCAAGATGCTCATCAGCTCACTGGCGTTGTTGTAGTCCTTCTTACCCCCCACGAAGGTGAAGGAGCCGCTGGCATTGATCGGCAGCATCTCGTCGCCGCTCTTCTCCACCTCCCGGTAACGACCCATGCCGTCGAAGTTCTCGAAGGCGAAGCCGAGCGGGTTGATCATGTTGTTGTGGCACGCGGCTCCGCAGCCCTTGGTGTGCTCGTCGACACGCATGCGGTTCGTTTGCCCCGGCTTGGCCGGCGGGAGCGGCGGGATCTCGGCGGAAGGCGGCCCGAGGGGCGCGCACAGCACGTCCAAGCTGATGCTCACGCCGCGGTGAATCGCGTCCGGAGTGTCGTTGATGGCGTACAGGGCCAGGAAGGGTAGCTGCGTGAAGTAGCCGGGGCGGCTCGCGCCTAGGTCTCGCTCCATGAAGCCGCTCGCGGGAGCATCGCCGCCGTAGAGCTTGGCCATGCGCGGCCCCACGAACCCCTTCGTGGACGTGAAGATGTCCTTGATGCCGAGACCTTGGCTGAAGATCTTGTCGAAGAACAGATGCGAGCTCTCGAGCAGCTCCTCGTTGATGCCCTCTTCGTAGTCGGCGACTCCGACCTTGCTGAGCACGTTGAAGCGACCGAAGTGCAAGAACTCGCCGTGGAAGCGGCGCATCACGGACTTGGCGGCAGGGTCGTCCAACAGCGCTCGCGTCTGCGCCGTGACGCCCTCGACCGAGTCGAGCTGACCGGCGGCGGCGGCGTCCAGCAAGGCATCATCCGGCGCGCGGTCGCGCAGCCAGAGCGAGAGCTTCGCGGCCAGCTCATGACCGGAGAGGGCTGCGCCCGCTGCGCCCAGCTCAGTGCGATACAGGAAGTGCGGCGACTGCAGCATCGCCTCCAGCACCACCTTCACGCCCTTGGCGAAGGCGCTTTGGTTGCCGGACATGGCCGCGCCCAGATCGTACAGGCGCTGGTACTGCGCGGTCTCGCCTGCGGTGAGGGGGCGGCGGTGCACGCGGCGGCCCACGGTGGCGATGAAGCCGGCCGCGTCATTGCCCGCGTACAATTTGCTCAGCAGCGACGAGTCAGCCGTGACCTGCGCGGCGAGGTCTTCAGCCGCCGCTTGGAGATCCGACCAGTCGCGATTGTCCACCGCGAGCCCTAGCTCGTTGTTGGTGAAGTCCGTCACGCCAGAGACGGCGTTCTGGAAATTCTCCGCGTGCTCAGGCGCTGTGGGCAGCGCCAAAATGCTTTGCACGCTGTTGGTCCACTGCGTGTTGGTGAGGCGAATGACGCGGTGATACTTGCCGGCCTTCCCAAAGGCGATGCGCCCGTTGGGTTCGATGATCGGCCCCTGCGGGTCACCGTTGTTGTTGGAGGAGCCGCCGGCGTTGTTGCCGGCGGTGCCGCCGCCCTTGCCGTCGCCGTCCGGATCACCCGAGATGTCCGCCGTGCAGCCGGAGCCGAGGGCTGCCAACGTCAGCGCGCCAATTTTCAACATGCGTAGGACCATGGGAGCTCCTGAAAAACGGAAGGTTCTTTCCCTTCCGAACCCCGTACCGACCTGCCGTGCCACTCTAGAGAAGTGGGAGAAACGGAGCAGTTCCGCTCGCAATTCTGCTCATCGACGGCGCTCAGCTAACGATTTCTGGCGAGCAGGGTAGTGACAGCGAATGTTTGCGTTGTGATGGGATAATCGGTGTAGGTGTTAAGGGCCACCTAACCACCCGCGTTGTGCTGGTGGCCGAACCGCACCGGCTAAGCGCGCTACGCTGCTCCAGGGTGCTTCGTCGTCAATTTTCAGCCGCGCTGTTCGGTGCTCACGGTCGGGCGCTGTGCGGTTTCACTGCAGCACTGAGCGCGAGCGTGCTCACGACGAGCGCGCCCGCGAGCGCGTGCGGAGCCTGCGTGTGCGACGAAGAGCCGCGCAGCATCGTGAACGTCGTGCGCGATGTGCCGCTCAACTTGCAGATCCCGCTGCGCGTGTTGGAGGAGGGCGAAGCAGCGCCCCGGCTCGAGCGCTTTACCGATGGCAGCGAGGTGCCGGCCACGGTGGAGCAGCTCAGCGAACCGGCAGGCGTCTGGTGGCTCCGCGTGGACGAAGATCTGGAGCCGCTCACTGACTACGCGATCGTGCGCGAGGGCGGCGTGGAGGCAGTCTTCAAGACCGGCGACGCTCGTGACGAAGAGCCGCCGCGCTTCGACGCCATTAGCGCGCGAGGGGGTGGCAATGAAGCGCTGTGCGGGCCTTCGGTCGGCGGCGTGCTCACGCTCTCGGGCGCGGCCGACCCCGGCGAGAGCTTCAACGTTTGGCTCGAGCTGGAGGTCATCGCCGACGGCCGAGCACAAGTCGTGTTCACGGACTACAGCAACACGAGCCATCGGCTGTCAGTGGGCGCTTCCGACAGCGGCTGCTTCGGCGCGCTCACGCTGCCGTCGCTGCCGCCAGGCGCCGCCTATGGCATCCGCGCGCGTTTGCACGACGCCGCTGGCAACGTGAGCGAGCTGCGCTCCACCGAGCTCAACCCCGAAGCGAGCGAGCCCGGCGGCTGCGGCGAGCCGAGCGGCACGGCCGGCGCTGGCGGTGCCGGGCTCGAGCCTGAGCCTTCTGAGCCTGACGTGGTTCCCTCCGCTAAGGGAGGCGGCTG
>JAEYOT010000942.1 GCA_023411445.1 Pseudomonadota bacterium | reverse complement strand
TGCTCTCCGTCATGAGCTACGACGGCTCGCAGTCACCGCCCGTGTTTTCCGAGCTCGAGCACCTGGTGCAGGACGAGAGCAAAGTGCTGGCCTGGCCGAGCTTTCTGCCCGATGGCTCCGCGGTCGTCTACCATGCGGGCGACTCCTTCGACACCGCGCAGCCCAAGGGCAAGCCCTACTACGCCGACTTGCGCTTGGTGGACGTCGCGAGCAAGCGTGTGAGCACGCTCGACGCCCTGAACGGTTACGATAGCGGGGAGCTTTACCTGCCGGGCGGCGACGCGCAGGAAGCGCATCTCAACTACGAGCCGAGCGTCCTGCCGGTGCCGGTGGCCGGCTATTACTGGGTGCTGTTCACCAGCCGCCGCACCTACGGCAACATGCTGGCGCCGGGCGGCAGCGAGCCACGCGGCGACGACATCTGGGGCGTGCCGCAGCAAGGCGAAGCGGAGTCGCCCAGCCCGCGCAAGAAGATCTGGGTCGCGGCCATCGACCTGGACCACCAGGGCAGCGTCGATCCGAGCCACCCGGCGTTCTACTTGCCAGGGCAAGAGCTGGAAGCCGGCAACATGCGCGCCTTCGCCGCGCTCGAGCCGTGCAAAAAGCGGGGCAGAGGTTGCGAGTCCGGAGCCGAGTGCTGCGACGGCTTTTGCCGCGAAGCCAGCCGCACCGAGACGGGCGAGCCGGTGATGCAGTGCACCCCGCCGCCGGAAAACGCCTGCGCCAACATCGACGAGGCGTGTGAGGAAGCCGCAGACTGCTGCAACGCGCGCTCGCTCTGCATCAACAAGCGCTGCGCCGCGCCGGGGCCGCGCCCGCCGGGCTGAGCCGCTACTTCAGCGGCGGGTACTTGGCGAGCTTACGCTGCAGGCTCCGGCGGTGCAGCCCCAAGCGCCGCGCGGCCTCCGAGATGTTGCCGCCGACGCTCGTCAGCACGTGGTTGATGTGCTCCCATTCCGCGCGCGCCAGGCTGAGCGGCTCGCCCGGAACGCTCGGCGCGCCCGGCTCGCCGCGCGTGAGCGCCGCGAGGATCTCGTCGGCGTCCGCCGGCTTGGTCAGGTAGTGCACGGCGCCGAGCCGCATCGCCTCGACGGCTGTCGCGATGCTGCCGTAGCCGGTCAGCATCACCACGCGGGTGGCGGCGTCCTTGGCGAGCAGCATGCGGATCACCTCGAGCCCCGACTGGTCGCCGATGCGCAGATCGATCACTGCGTACTCGGGGGGCTCTTCGGCGCAGCGCTCGGCTTCCGCGGCGCTGGCGGCGCCTTGCGCAAGGTAGCCGCGATCGCGGAATGCGCGCACCATGCGCTCGCGCAGCGTGTCGTCGTCTTCGACCACCAACAGGGTGGGGGCGCCTTCGGGCTCAACCATGGCTGATGGCAGCTTGTGAGGCGGAGAGGGGCGTGCCCATGCGACCGTTTGTCGCAGCGGCCGGCAGTACCAGGCGGGCGCGCGTGCCATGGCCCGGCTCGGAGCTGAGCTCGAGCCTGCCGCCTGATTGCTCCGCGACGCTCTGCGCCAAGAACAGGCCCAGGCCCATGCCTTGGCCGCGCGGCTTGGTCGTGAAGAACGGCTCCAGCGCGCGGCTCAGCACCTCCTCGGCCATGCCGGCCCCGCGGTCTTCGACGGCGAACGTGACTTCGCCGCCCTGCTCCGTCACGGCCACCCGCACGGTGGCTTCGGGCGGGCTGGCGTCGAGCGCGTTCTTGACGAGGTTGCGCAGCGCCTGGGCGAGCGCCGGCAGCGAGCCGCTCACGGCGATCGGCTCGGCTGCGCCATCGACCTGAAGACGTTCGCGAGCCATGCCTTCCAAGGCTCGCTCCAGCACCGCACGAGCGGACAGCTCGGAGAGCGCAGCGGCCTTGGCTTGGCCCGCTTCGGCGGCCAGTTGGTCCAGGATGGCGCGACAGCGCTGCACTTCGCTCCGGATGAGCAGCACGTCCTCACGCGCCGCTTCGCCTTCGCTACCCGGGGGAAGGCGCCGGAGCAGCTCGCCGCTCGCCAGCGCGATCGTGGACAGCGGCGATGAGAGCTCGTGCGCGGCGCCGGCCGAGAGCATGGCCAGCGCCGCGACGGCCTCACCGCGCGTGGCGCGCTCGCGCGAGGCCGCGAGCTGATCTTCGATCGAGCGCAGCTCGCGCAGCACGCGCTGGATGAAGTACACGATGAAGCAGGCAGCCAGTCCGAAGGCCACCCACATGCCGCGCATGTGCCAGTCGTAGTGCTGTTGGTGGTGCGCGTGATCGTGCGGCAGCGGCACGTGCAGCCAGAACAAGAGCAGCGAGCACGCCAGCGCTGCGGCCACGAGCAAGAAGCTGGTGCGCGGAGGGAGCACGATCGCAGCCAGCGCGATGTGCACCAGGTACAGGAAGTTGAACGGGTTGGCCGGCCCGCCGCTGAAGTAGAGCAGGGCGGAGAACAGGAGCAGATCTGCCCCGACGCTCAACGTCACGTGCCGTTCAGTCACGGGAGCGCCACGGCGAAGCAGCGCGACGGCCCAGGCGTTGAGCAACAGCTCGCACGCCAGCACCAGCCCGAGCCAAAGCAGCGGAAGCTCTACCTCGAGCACGACCGTCACACCGAGGATGACCAGCACCTGGCCGAGCGCGGCGCCAAAGCGCAGGCGAGTCAGCCAGGCGAAGTTGACGCGGAACGGGGAGTCGCTGTGCAAGGCGCACATTGTCGCCCATCGCCGCGCGCGGATCGAGCGCAGCCGGAGAGCGTGGTAGCCTGAGGCCGAGTACCCTCACCATGGCGCGCGAAAAAATCCCCTACCTAGTGCGTCCTGATACCGCCGTCTTGACGCGCGGCTTCGATCCGCGGCTCTCGGTCGGCTCGGCTCGGCCCGCCGTGTTCCGCTCTTCCACCTACGTGTTCTCGAGCCCGGAGGCGGCGGAGCGCGCTTTCGCGATCGCGCTTGGGCGCTCGCGACCGGCCGAAGGCGAGAGCGTGGACCTCATCTACTCACGGCTGTCGCACCCCAACGCCGAAATCTTGGAAGATCAGCTGGTGCCGCTGGAGAAGGGCGCCGAGGCCGCCGCAGTCTTCAACTCTGGCATGGCTGCCATCTCCACGCTGTTTCTCACGGCGTGCCCGGTGGGCTCGGCGTTCGTGTACACGACGCCCATCTACGGCGGCACTCAGCACCTGATTCATCAATTCCTCGAGCCGCTCGGCGTGCGCGCCGTGCCGGTACCGGCGGGAGACACGGCGGCGATGGTTCGCGCCATCGCCGAGACGCCCGAGCTCAAGCTGGTGTTCATCGAGACTCCAGCGAACCCGACGC
>JAEYOT010000939.1 GCA_023411445.1 Pseudomonadota bacterium | reverse complement strand
GCTTGGGGACGATGTGTCCGTAGCGATCGGCGAGATCGGGCGCGTGCTTCTTCATCAGCTCGCGGATCTGCATGTAGACGGCGATGGCCTTGAGCGCGAAGCCCTGCGAGGCGTAGTACTGGCCGACCCGGTCGTAGGTGGCGATGGCTTCCGGGTACGCCGACAGGCGCGCCTGCAGGTCGCCGATCTTCAAAAGCGTGCGAGCGTCGTTCGGATCTTCCTGAACGATCCTTTGGTATTCCACGATCGCCCGGTCGTACTTCTTCTTCTCGATGTACTTCTGGGCAGCCTGGAGAATCTTCTCGCGGTCGATGGTCAAGGCTTCCGCTCCGGATGGCTGTCTCGGCACCAGAGCCGAAACCATCCGAAGCGCCAAATCCTACGAACTTTCGCGGGGTTGGTCAAGGCGACTCGGCCGGGCGAGCGGACTTGCTGGCGCCCTTTTGCCTACCTTTCGGGCCTTTCACGCCTTTGGCCTTCCTGGCTCGCTCGCGCTTTTGCGGCGGGGCCTCGTCGCGCTAGCGGCGGTGCTCGGCGGCGCGCCGTGAAGCGCGCTCCTCTGCGGTGCTACATTTCCTCTCACATTGCTCACCTTTGCCGACGTGGAGCGCGCACAGGCCCGGATCTCCGGTCGGGTTCGGCGGACGCCGCTGAGCGAGAGCGCCGCGCTGAGCCGCCTCGCCGGAGCCACGGTGTGGCTCAAGCTCGAAAACCTCCAGTTTACGGGCTCTTTCAAGGAGCGCGGCGCCGCCAACCGCCTACTTACCTTGAGCGAGGCGGAGAGAGCGCGCGGCGTCATTACCGCGAGCGCCGGCAACCACGCGCAGGCGCTGGCGCTTCACGCCTCACGCCTCGGCGTCCATTGCACGGTGGTCATGCCGGAGGCGACGCCGCTCGTCAAAGTCCAAGCCACGCAGAGCTACGGCGCGCGCGTGATCTTGGTCGGCGCCGGCTATGACGAGGCGGCCGAGCACGCAGCCGCGCTGGCGCGCGAGACCGCCGCCGTCTACGCCCACCCCTTCGACGACTGGGACGTGATGGCCGGGCAGGGCACGATCGGCCTCGAGCTGTGCGAGCAGCTCCCCGAGCTCGACGCCGTGATCGTGCCGGTGGGAGGGGGCGGCCTCATCGCCGGCGTCGCGACGGCGCTTCGCGAGCTCGCGCCGAACGTGCGCGTCATCGGCGTCGAGTCGCGCACCTTCCCCGGCATGCGCCGCGCTCTCCAGTCCGATCAACCCGCCTCCGTTGCTTCGCTACCTGGCGGCAAGACGATCGCGGACGGCATCGCGGTGCGCCACGTCGGGCAGCTCACACGCCAGATCGTGCGCAGGTTGGTGGACGAGATCGTGCTGGTCGACGAGGAGGAGATCGCCGAGTCCATCCTGCTCTTGCTGGAGCGCGAGCGCACGGTCGTGGAAGGCGCAGGCGCGGTGGGCTTGGCCGCGCTGCTTCACGGCGAGTTGGGGCTAGCCGGCAAGCGCGTCGCGGTGGTGATCTCGGGCGGTAACATCGACGTCAACTTGATGAGTCGCGTGATCCAGCGCGGGCTAGTCAAGAGCGGCCGGCTCTGTCGGCTCTCCATCACCGCGCGAGACGTCGCCGGCACTCTGCACGACGTGAGCGGGCTCATCGCGCGCGCGCGCGCCAACATCGTCAGCATCGAGCACGATCGCGCGTCCGCGGAGCTCGAGCTCGGTCAGGTGCGGCTCGAGGTCGTGCTCGAGACGAGCGGCCCCGAGCACATCGCCGCGGTCGAGGACGCGCTGGCCCGCGCCGGCCTCGTCTACCGACGCGGGTCTTAGCCGCGACCTCCGAGTCCGACACCAAATGATGCTCCGCTGACTGTCGCCTTGGCAGGGACCGTCCCAGCAAGTCGCGCCTATCTTTTCGTAGACTCGCGAGATGCTAGGCATTTTTGTCCGGATCTAGATGGCCAAAGTAGGAGTCTGCTCAGCCGAAATGATTACGATGGTGTGAATTCTGAGTTCCGTTAAAGTGTCCGTGGTGAATCCGATGGAGGCCGGAACCGGGGTCGAAGCACTGCGTGGCAGCGGAAGTGGGGCATTTCGCCGCTTGCGCGAGGCGATCGGCCGAGATCAGGCAGTGCAGGTCCTGCGCTGGGCTTGGCGCTGGCGCGTCGTGCTGTTGATGAATGTCTATCTGATCGCGCCAGTGCTGTTCTACGAAGTGCGCCTGCGAGACAAGACGATGCCGTTCACGTTGTCGGCGTCAGTGCTAGGTCTGGCGACCGTGCACTTGCTGGTGCGTCGCGTCTGGCTGCTGCACGCCGTGCTGTTCCCCTTCTACGTGCTCGTTGGCGTCGATCTCTACACCATCCTGCACTACGACACGCGCCTGGCCTCGAACATGATCGTCACGATCGTGGAGAACATGGGAGACGCCACCGCGTTCCTCCAGGGGGACATGCTGCGCACGGTGGGCAACTTGCTGCTCCTGTTCGTCGCGTATGGTTTCTGTCTGTGGTCGATTCGCGACAAGCGCATGACCGTGCCGCGCTGGCTTGCCATCGGTCCCTTCACCGGTCTCGTGCTCGTGTACGCTGGCGTCACCGCTTACACGACGTCATGGATGACGACCATCCTCAACGACCGCAGCAGCCCGTTCGGCATCTTCTCGCAGAGCTACCTGGCTCTGGACCTGCACCGGCAGGAGCTACTCGAGCGCGAGCAGGCGAAGTCCTTCCGCTTCGGAGCCGTACGGGCTGCCCCGCCGAGCGAAGCCGAGACCTACGTGCTCGTCATCGGTGAGAGCGCTCGTAAGCACAATTTCAGTCTCTACGGCTACGAGCGTGACACCAATCCGCGCTTGTCCAAGCTGAGAAACCTGGTGGTTTTCGAGGACGTCATCACGCAAGTTGCGCAGACGCGTCTGTCGGTCCCGCTGCTCATCACCCGTGGCACAGCCGTCGATCGTTCGCGGAGCGCGCGGGAGAGATCCATCCTGGCCGCCTTCCAGGAGGTTGGCTTTCACACCGCTTGGCTGTCGACGCAGCAGCGGGAGACCGCCATGGCCAGCATTAGCCGCTACACCAGCGACGCGGAGGTGGTCCGCTTCTTCGAGCGCCAGCACGACATGCTGTTGGCCAGCACGTTGGCCAACCTGCTCGCGCAGGGCGGTGAGCGCGACAAGCGCATCTTCCTCTTGCACACCCAAGGTAGCCACTTCAATCTCACCAGCCGCTACCCACGAAGCTTCGCGCGCTACCCGGATGGGGAGGGTACAGGCGTCCTTGCTCACAACAGCGCGACCGAGGGCAGGCGGGAGTTGATCGGCGCCTACGACAACACGGTGCTGTACACAGATCACGTGCTCGCCGAGATCATCGCGTCGCTCGAGCGCCAACCAGGGATCAAGGCCTTGGTCTACGTACCGGATCACGGAGATAACCTGCGGGATGATGACAGAAACCTGTTCGGGCACGCCCACAGCAACGAGTGGGATCTGCCGATCCCCATGCTGTTTTGGTACTCGAACGAGTTCGAGCAGCGCTATCCAGAGAAGGTCCAGAACGCACGCAAGAACGCTGCCCACAAGCTGACGACGCGTTCGGTCTTCTACACGCTGGCAGACATCGGCGGCATCTCGCTGGCAGATCCGGAGCTGCCGAAGCTCAGCGTGCTGAGCGCGGAGCTCGCCAACTACCCGCGCATCGTCTCCAAGGAGCCGCACCCGGTGGACTTCGACGAGTGGATGGCGGAAAACGGCATCACCATCCCCAAGGCAGTGCCGCCGCCCTGAGGGCGGTGCCTCATCGATTCAGCGCGACCGTGCGCAAGAAGTCGCGTGGGTGCCGCAGGTGGTGCCGCACCATCTGGAGCGTGTCGATGCGGCTGGGCCAGCGATCGTCAGGATCGCTGACAGCGTCGACCAGACGACCCTCATGCTCCTCGTACCACGCGAGCCAGCTGGTCGCCTCTTCCGCGCTCAACGCACCCGAGAGTCGCTGCGAGGCGATCATCACCTTGAACGCCGAGCCGTAGGCGAAGACCTTGCCCGTCGGTGCTTGCGCGTTGGTGGTCCGGTACTTCTCCGGCGGAGGGCCGTCTTGGCGCAGCGCGCCGAAGTAGGCCAGCGTCGGCAGCTGGAACCCACGCGCCACGTCGAAGCCCATTTGATTGTAGAAGCGCGGGTTGAAGTCGATCAGGACCCGCCGCTGATCCGTTTCGATGAACTCCGCCTCGAACACGCCAGAGTATTCGAC
>JAEYOT010000936.1 GCA_023411445.1 Pseudomonadota bacterium | reverse complement strand
GAGCGCAGCTGCCCTTGCTCGTCCAGGTGACGACGCCGCTCGGGCGTGCCCAGCCATTGACGATAGAAGGACGCCAAGCGCTCGACGTCCTTCGTTCCCACCGCCACGTGATGCAGGCTCGGGGCGCCGCTACCGGCTCCGAGCGGGGCGGTCACTTCCCGGCGGTCCCGGTCGTACCGAAGACCTTATCCCACACCATGTTGGAGACCCCGAAGCGCTGCCCGTGATCCTTGAAGTGGTGCAGCATGTGGTTCTTCTTCAAGCGCAAGCCGTAGGCGCTCTTCGGGTTGAAGTGGTGGATGTAGTAGTGGGTGATGTCGTAAAACATGTACCCAATGACGTAGCCGCAGTGGGCGCCCCACCAGTACGTGGGCCCGAGCGTGTAATAGAACATCGCGCCGAAGATGAAGTAGAGCGAGATGCTGACGGCCGGCGGCATCACCAGCCGGTACTTGTCCTTCGGCCACTTGTGATGCACGCCGTGCACCAGGAAGTGCATGCGCTCGCCCCACTTGCCTGGCGGCTCCCAGTGGAAGAACAGGCGGTGCAACCAGTACTCGGAGAAGGTCCAGAACACGAAGCCGGCTAGCGTCAGGCCGGCGGTGGCTAGCCAGCCCAGCTCCGTGTAGTGAAGGCTCCCCCAGAAGAGGAAGGCGGCACCTGGCACGTAGAGGATGGGAACGATGGTCCAGGGCGTGCGCGAGAAGAGATCGATGAAATCGCTCTCGAACATGCGCGGCGATTCAGGGGTGGCCCTCAACATGATGCTCGGTTTCGCAACGGGCCCAGACCATAGAAACCGATCCAGGTACGCGCAAGGCCGCCTCGCCTCGTTCGGGCACCTTCCGCTGTGAATGAAACTGCGCACCGGCCCAATATCCGCCGCGATCTCGCTGTCGCGGTCATCCGACCGGCGTGACCCCAGACGCAGCTGGCAGAAAAATGACGCGCCAGGACGGCCGACTGAGCCCTGGGCGAATTCCTTTGGCCTTCCCGTGGCTTGCAAGTTGACACCGCTTGCCAAGCCAAGCCAGGCCGGGCGGGGCGGGTCCAAGGGACCGGAATGGAACCTGCATCGCACGAGTTGATCGCGCTGACACGCACGTCGGCCTGAGAGCGAAGCACCCCATGTCGCACACGGCACGCAAACACCCGTCGTCTCCCGAGCTGATCCCCCCGCGGGACGATGACGCTTCGGTCATCCGCGAGCGCGCGGAGCCGGAGAGCGTGCGTCCCCGCCAGGATTCGGCGCCCGTGCTGCGCGAGGGTGAGCCTCAGCGCAGCCACTCCGCCACGCTCGCGGCTCCGCGTAGCCACTCGAGCACCCGGCCCGCTGTCGGCTCGCTCGATGAGCGCCTAGAGCGCAAAGTCCGGCTCGCGACCAGCTTGCTGAAGAACGTACCACCGACGGACACGCGCGCGCGGCTGCTGAACATCGCGCTCATGCGGCGTGACGAGTCGCTGCTGGATGGTGTGCTGGCGGAGCTGAACAAGCCGTCGCCCGGCACCTGAACGCCTCTTCCGCACACGCGCCGCGCGAGACGCACAGGCACGTGTGCCCACCACAGCTCGCGCCGTGTTTCCCAGCGCCTTTTCCACAGCCAGAGGCGACGTCGCTGTCGGCGGCTGTAGGGATCATGAATCGCTAAAGCCACCTGAACGACCAGCCGTATGCGCGGGCATGAAACAGAGAGGGACTCTGCTCGTCGCGCTCGCTTGTTGTTTGACGCCATCGGCATGGGCGAAGGGCGCAGAGGGTCCCGCAGCCAAGGCCGGCGCGGACAGCGCGCGCACGCTGCCGGGCGGCGCCGTGCTGCGGCTCTCCGCCGGCGCCAAGTATGAGCTGGGCAAGCCGATCAAGCTGCAGCTAGCCAGCACCGGCACGGAGAAGACCCTGGTGCAGGTGATCAAGCTGACCGAGGGTCACGTGACCATCACGGTGCCGGAGTCCAAGACCAAGGTGCCGCGCACGGCGGTGCTGGTGCAGGCGCCGCGCAAAGTGAGCGCCGTCGCCAAGGGCGGTGAGAGCGTCGTGATCGCAGGCGCTGAGCGCGTGACGATCGCGGCCGTGAAGGGCGAGATGCTCGCGGCGCTCGGCAACGACTGGAAGGCGCTGCCCAGCGGCATCGTTCGCTCCTTCAGCGCCGGCGCCGCCAGCGAGCAGCCGGTACCGACCGCGCCGACCCTGCGGGCGGACAGCGCGATGCTGATGGCGCTCGGGGGCACGGCCACGACGCAGCTACGCGCCGCCCCTGACGCGAACGTCGCGCGGCACGAGCTCACGCTCTACCGCGTGCAGGGCAGTAACCGCGCCACGCTGCGGGAGCTGGAGTGGAGCGGCGAAGCGCAGCAACTGCCCGCGCTCATGCCGGGCCGCTACGAAGTCCAGGCGCGTGCCTACGATCGCTTCGGCATCAGCAGCCCGCTCTCGGCGCCGCTCACCATCCGCGTGATCGGAGCCGAGCTGCCCGAAGGCGCCCGCTTGTCCGGCGACACCATCTTGCTCGGGCGCTCCGGGCGCGTGAAGCTGATCGGCGCCGAAGGCTTGGAGTCTAGCTACGGCCGCGCCAACGTGTTCGTGCCGGCGCCGAAGGACGTGGGCCTCGCGCGCGGCGACAGCACGCTGCTCAGGCTGCGCGTGCCGGGCACGCAGGAAGAGCTCCGGCTCAAGCTCGAGCCCCGCACGCTGCGGGCGGACGTCGCGATCGGCCCGAAGAGCGCGCGCTGGCCGCACGATCCGCTCGAGGTTCGGGTTCAGCTCTACGACCACCGCGGCCGTCCGGTCACCGAAGCCCTCAAGACGAAGCCGCGCGTGTTCGTCAACGTGGAGCAAGTAGAGCCAGCGTGGACGCACGCGGGCAACACGTACACCACGAAGGTTTCGCCCGCGGCCGGCAACGGTCCGTGGGTCGTGCGGGTGGAGGTCAACGACGACTTCGGGGATCCGGCCGGTCGCGACTTCATCGAGCTCGGCGGTAGCTGAGCACCTAGCGGCGCGCTCAACGAGCGGGGACGTTCAGCCAGCTGAAGAACTCCGCCAGCCGCGCGCGCTGGTTGGGCGGCATGTACTCGAAGTTGCGGCCGCGATCGATGATCTCCCAGAAATCCTTGCTGGTGACGCTCTCCAGCGCGCGCCGGATCGAGGCCAGTCGCTCGACGGGCTCGCTTGCCATGTCCTTCGAGATGAGCCGCGCCTTCTCCTCGGCGCCCTGTGACAGGTAGTAGGCGGCCAGCTTGACCTGGGCTTTGCGCACGCCGAGCAGCGCGGTCTCCTGACT
>JAEYOT010000903.1 GCA_023411445.1 Pseudomonadota bacterium | reverse complement strand
GCTTGGGGGCGGGGGGATCTGCCGACGGCGCGGCGCTCGCGACCTCTTGCGGCGCCAGCTCGTTCGGCAGCACCGGGGTGCCGGCCCGCGGCGCAGGCGGCGCCGGCTCCTCGTCCGCGGCGCCGGGCGGAGCCTGCTTGTCGCAGGCGAGAGCGAACAGGAGGAGGCCGACCAGGCAAGGGGCAGCACAGCTTGAGGCGGTAATGACCTTCACGTGAGTCCGTGTCTTTCCACAGCCACGGCGCGCGAGCCACTTCTCGACGCGTTCGTGCCACCGTGGCGCATTGCCAAGGGCGTGCCACAGGTCAGACCGCCGAATTCGCCGACTTCTTCGCGAGAGGCTATGGTCTGGGCGTGGAACCACGGACGCGCCGGCGCGTGCGACTCGACACGACGCCTCGGCGGCTGGGGCCCTGGCTGGCCCTGGCGCTGGTGCTGCACGCACCCCTGACTCCGGTCGCTGGCTTGCTCGGGCTGCTCCAGCTCCTCGGGCCGCAGGACGACGTGCCCACGCTGCCGCCCGTGACCGAGATCCCGCTGGATATTTTCGAGGACGACACACCCAAGGCCGGACCCGAGGCGACCCCAGCCCCACCTCCGGAGCCGGAGCCGGAGCCGGTCGCGCCTCCTCCGCCTGCGGAGCCGAAAGCCCCGGCGGTGAAGAAGCCGGTGATCCCGCCGGACGCCGGCGCGCCCGACGCCGAGCCACCAGACGCCGGCGCCGACGCGGAGGCGGCCGACGCGGGCACCCAGCGCAAACCTGGCGACGGCATCGGTAGCCCGGTCGCGGCCATCGGCGACCGCCGCGTGGTGGACCCGAACGCGAACGTGCAGGTGCTCGTGCACAACGATCGCGTGCGCCAGCACCGGCTCGGTGGGCGCATCGGCCCGTTGCTCCGCAACGTCTACCAATGGCGGGACTTCTTCGGGCCCACCTCGCTCGACCCCATGCGTGACGTGGACCGCATGCTGATCGTCGGGCCGCAGCTGCGCGATTCGCGGGACGTGGTGGCGGTGCTGCAGTTCAACCTGGCCCAGGAGCAAGTGCGGGCCGCGGTGGACGCGCTCGTCTCGCGCGACGCGGAGGGCGGCTGGCTCGACGCCGGCGTGCCCACGGCGCGCGCTCACGCGGACCGAGCCGAGCGCCTCTTCGTGCTGCCGCAGCCCAAGATCTTGATCGTGACGCCGCCGTCGGCGCAGGCGGCGGCTCAGGGCTGGAAGCGCGCGACCTTGCCACCACCCAGCGGCGACGAGATTGCGATCGCCCAGCTTGCCACCCCGTGGCGCGCCTTCTTGGGCATGCCCGTGAAGGTGCCGCAGACCATCCGCTCGGCGCGCCTGCGGCTGACCGGTACGCCGGACGGAGGCGTGGTGATCGACGTGCTGGCGCATGATGAGTCCAAGGAGGCGGCAGAGAGCGATGCGCATGCGCTCACGGTCGCGCTCCAAGCCGCGACCTCGCTGGACCTGGGGCTGCTCGGCGCCGTCATGTTCGGTGCCAGCAAGAAGAAGTTCATCGAACGCGGGAGCTTTGAAGCAGATGGTAGCGATATTCGAGGGGAAATCGTGCTGACTCGTGCGCAGGTGGAGGTGGTGCTGGATCTAGCCGCCAGCTTCCTCGCCAGTCGCGCGCCGAGTCCGCGACCGACACCGACAATCTCGGCGGCGCCGAGCGTTGCGCCTGTCGTCCCCGCGCCTGAGCCCAGCAGCCCTTAGGCGCGAGCGGCTTCCGCGATGGTCGCCAGCATGGCGTCGGCGCGCGCAGGATCCAGCGAGCCGAGGCACAGCGTGCGACCGCGCTGCGGGACGACCAGCATGCGGCACTTGCCGCGAACGGTGTCAGCCGCGCTGGAGAACGTGAAATCCAACCCCAAGCCGAGCACCATCATGAGCACGGCCAGCGCGAGCAGGGACGCCGAGCCGCCCGGGACCCGCACCGCGTCCACGAACAGCCCCATGCCGAAGTAAGAGCCGAGCACCAGCGCCAGCAGGCCCACGTACATGCCGAGCCGGGCATAGCGCGTTTCGCGCGTCACCTTCACCAGGCTGCTGAGCGGCACCACCACCGAGCGCTCGCGCAGCACCTTGCCGAGCAGCTCCGTGCGCTGGTTCAGCTCCAGACCGTTCGGCCCGATGCTGATCGACGCCGGGCGCTTGAAGGCGAGCACCCAGCGCAGCAACGCGCGTCCTAGCTGCAGCAGGAACAGCACGAGCGTCACCGTGAGCAGCGTGGTCAGGATCGGCCCGAACGGAGGCAGCGCGATTTCCCCCTCCAGTCGCTCGGCGTTGGCCGTGACGGCGCCGGCCGCGAGCGCGCGCACGCCTGGATCGGTCGCGGAGTGGCTGAGGTGCAGCCGAGCGCGGTGCGCGATCTCGCTCTTGCTGCCGGCCAGAGCGGCCACGGCGATCAGCCCTTCGGCGCGGCCGAACTCGGGCGCCACCGCCTCGGGATCGCGCGCCACGTGGGCAATGGCTTCCAGCATGGAGGGCGCCTGCTCTTGCAGCGCCGCCTCCAAACAGCTGAGCGCGTCGATGCTGGTGTGTGTGGCGAGCCAGACCAAATCCGCCGCCAGCGCGTCGCGCTCGCCGTCGCTCTCAGGCAGGGCTTTGGCGACGCCCAGCGCCAAGAGGGCGCCGAGCAGCTGCCGCTCTGCAGGGCCATCTGGACCGTGCTCCAGCGCCGAGAGCACGTTACCGAACTCCGTCTGCGCCTGCTCGGGCGTGATGCCGGCCGCCTGAATGGTCGCGAGCGACTCGGCCGCTGGCGCGTGGAACTTGGAGGCCAGGTCCGGACGGCGCAGCACGGCCGAGGCCAGCGCCACCCGGCAAACCAAGCTCGATAGCAACGCCGTGTCCGGCGCCTCGCGGAGCTTGTCCACGATTTCGGACACGCTATCGACGACCATCTAAACGGCCGTATTAGTCGAAAAGCAGTGAAACTGCCAAAGCGTTCGCTACTGCGAGACGATCTCCTCCGCGGGAGGCCGTGAGGCGCGCAGCGAATTGAGCACGGGACCCGGCAGCTCCTCCGACAGGTCGCCGGTTTGCCGGTTCTGTGCGTCCACGCGCACGACCACGGGCTTGTGCTGGCGTGCCTCTTCAGCCGTCATGTCCGCGAAGGTGGCCAAAATGACCAAGTCCCCCGGCTTGTTGAGGTGCGCGGCGGCGCCGTTTACGCAGATGCAGCCCGAGCCGCGCGGCCCGGGTAGCGCGTAGGTCGTCAGCCGTGAACCGCGCGTGACGTTCCAGATGTGCACGGCCTCGTACGGCAAGATCTCCGCGGCATCCAGCAAATCGCTGTCGACCGTGACGGAGCCTTCGTACTCCAAGTCCGCATGCGTGACGGTGGCACGGTGGATCTTGGATTTGAACACGTTGAGCCGCATAGTCAGAGCTCCTGATGCGTCGCGTCATGCCGGCCCGAGATGGGTCCAGCTGGCGGACTTAATTTCCAGCATAGGCACGGACGCGGGCTCGGACAAGCTCGGCTCGGCCGGTTTACGACCAGAACAGTCGATCCGCGCCGCTTATTTGGCCCGATCTGAGCGCCTGTCCTACGGATGGGGCATGGCGACGCAGGGCAAACAAGAGCTGCTCGAGAACCTCCGGGGCATGGTGCGCGACATGCTGCGATTGCGTAGCGAAGGTGGCGCATACGCCAAGCTGGCTCGTGCGCACGGCTACGTAGACGGCTACATGCGGGTGCTGCTCGAGACGGGCGTGGCGGATAGCAAGACCTTGCTGGGCCTGGTGGCGGACGAACGCCGCAAGTTCGACGGCGCGGCTACGGCCGAGGTCAAGCTCGAGGCCGAAGCCGAGCTCGACGCTGTCCCGACGCGCCGTATCGCTGCGGCC
>JAEYOT010000900.1 GCA_023411445.1 Pseudomonadota bacterium | reverse complement strand
GGCGCCCCAGGGCCGCCCCCGCCTCCTCTCGCCAGCTCGAGCTGCGCCGACGCTTCGAGCTAGGCGAGGTGCCGTTCATCAGCTTCGTGGCCTTGAGCGCGTGGCTGCTGGCAGGCTTGCTCCTGTTTCGTGTGCTGCGCGGCCAGCTATGGCTCGTGATCCTGAGCGCCTTTGCGCTGGCGTGGCCGCTCGGGTTCCTGCGCCGCCGCCTCGGCTCGCGCCTGCTGCTGGTCGAAGACGACCAGTTCTTCTGGTTTCCGTTCGGCCGACTCGGCCCTTACCGCCGCTTTCCGGTGAGCTCGGTGAGCTCCGTGTCCGAGTGGCGCTTCGCCGACCGAGAGTCTCAGGCGGACGTGTGGGCGATCACGCTGCATTTCGACAGCGGCGCGGAGCTCCGGCTCGGCGAGTTCTCGACGCCGCTGATTCACGATATCGTAGACGAGCTGAACCGCATCATCCAAACGGCGCATGAAAGCGAGTAGCTCGGGCGCATTCGTTGGCGTGGCTGAGCACGGCAACGCGGCCGTGCTGGTGACGCTCGGGCCGGGAGGCAAGCTCCTCGATCGCCGACGCATCACCCTCACCGAAGGGCTCCCCACGCATCCATACCACCACGAAGGAGCGTGGGCGGTCGGGCGCTACGTGAACAGCCCCTGGGCCAAGCCGGTCACGCTCCCGGAAGCGATCCGGCTCATTCAGCGAGTGCACGCGGCCGCCGAGGCTGGCGCTCACGCTGGCCTCGCTGCCTTGGCCGCCGCCGTGACCACCCCGATCGCGGGGCTCGCGCTGCGCGTATGCCCGCCGCTGCCCGACTCCATCGAGGCGCGCATCGCAGACAATCGCGCGCAGACCCAGGCCGACTCCGTCATGTACCGCCAAGCGCTGGCCGCCGCGGCGGAGGCGCGCGGCTGGAGCGTGCATTGGTACGAGCCAGAGCGAGTCTTCGAACGCGCCGCGGCTGCGCTGGGCCAAGCGGACATCGCCGTCTTCTTGCGGTCGATGGGTCGCGACGCGGGGCCGCCGTGGCAAGCCAAGCACAAGCTGGCCGCCGCCGCCGCCATCGCGGCCAGCACGGAGACGCTCGAGCGCAGCCCGCGTGAGGCGCCGCGCTGACGCTCGTCCGCGTTCTTGCGGAACGTGCATTACCCAAAGGAGTGACAGCGACAGAACGCGACTTGCGTGCTCGGCTGGCGCAAAAATCCGGAAGGCCTGCAAACAAAATGCTCACAGCCCCACAAATGGGGTTGAGAAGCATGGTTACCAAACGCACAACATGGCGTGTGAAGCCACTTCAGCAGCGGCGCGTTTCGCGCGCCCGCCTCGCTCCCACCGTGGTCCTGACGGCGCTGCTCGCGGCCTGCACCGGCCGGATCGAGGGCGATCCCTTCAACACCGACACCGGCGGAGGCGGCGGCGTGACGCCTCCCGGCAAGCAGACTCCCAACGACAACAACAACGGCGGCGGCTCGAATCCTCCGAAGACGGAGCCCCCCGTCACGACGCTACCGGAGGCGTCGGCCTGTCGCACGCAGAGCCCGGGCCCCCGCGCGCTGCGCCGGCTCACCGCGGCCGAGTACAGCGCCACGCTCCGCGATCTCTTCGGCGACGACGCCGTCCCGCAAACCTCCGTGTTCAGCGATCCGAGCGTGCTCGGCTTCAAGGTGGACATGCGCGCGCTGGTCGTCCAGGCGCTGGGCGCGCAACAGCTGATGGATCAGTCCGAGACGATCGCGAAGTGGGCCGTCACCTCGCGTCTGGACAAGCTCACCTCCTGCACGAACAACGACGCCAACTGTCGCCAACAGTTCATTCGTCAGTTCGGCAAGCGCGTGCATCGCGCGCCGCTGTCGGACGCGGACGTCGCCGCGTACGAAGCGCTGTTCGCGGGTGAAACGTCGTTCAACGACGGCGTGGAGGCCGTGACCGCGGCGATGCTGCAGTCGCCGTACTTCCTCTACCGCCGCGAGCTCGGGCAGCAAGGCGGAAACGGCTACGAGCTCACCAGCCATGAGCTTGCCAGCGCGCTCTCGTACTTGCTCACGGGCAGCATGCCGGACGACGAGCTGATGGCGGCGGCGGACTCGGGCGCGCTCTCGTCCCCCGCAGAGCTGGAGAAGCACGCCGAGCGGCTACTGCAGTCGCCGCGGGGCCGCCAATCCGTCTACACCTTCATGCGGGACTGGCTCGGGTTCGGCAAGCTCGACACCATCGCCAAGGACGAGACCGTCTTCAAGCTGACGGACTCGCTGCGCAAGGCGATGGCCGAAGAGACCAAGCGCGTGATTGAAGACGCCGTTTTCTCGCAGAACGGCTCGTTCGCGTCGCTCCTGACCGGCAGCTCCACCTTCCTCAACCGTGAGCTGGCCTCGCACTACGGCGTGCCGGACACCGGCGGCTTCGGCGATCAGCTGACTCCGTTCACGTACAACACGGGCGTTCGCGACAGCGGCTTGCTGGCCCACGGCAGCTTGCTGACCGCGCTCGCTACAGCGTCGGAGTCGTCACCCGTACAGCGCGGCAGGATGGTGCGCGTCCGCCTGCTGTGCCAGGACATCCCGCCGCCCCCAGCCAACGTGGACACGGCGCTCAAGCCGGCCGCCAACGCCAACACCACGCGCGAGCACTTCGCCGAGCACGCCAACAACCCGGTGTGCGCTTCCTGCCACAAGCTGATGGATCCGATCGGCTTCGGCTTCGAGAACTACGACGCCTTTGGCCGGCGGCGCGAGCAGGAGAACGGGCACCCGGTGGACGCCAGTGGCGCCATCATCGGCAAGGATGGGAGCGAGGTTCCGTTTCAGGGCCTGCCCGGCCTCACGCAGTACCTCACGACCCAAGCGGGCGACACCGTCAACGAGTGCTTGGTCCGTTACATGTCGTACTTCGCCTTCGGGTCGGCTGGTTGGGAAGAAGACCAGTGCACGTATGAGTCCATCAGCCAGCAGGCAAAGCCGGACGGCTTCGCCATCCGCTCCGTCGTCAAGGCCATCCTCAAGACCGATCGCTTCGCGCGACGCGTCGCAGATTGAGCAGCACCATGCAGCATTTTTCCCGTCGCACCTGGCTCAAGTCCCTCGCCGCTGGCACGGCGCTCCTCCCGTTCTTGGACATCGAGAGGCCGGCGCACGCTGCCATCTCCGGACCCGCGCGCCGCGTGGTGCTGTTCTGCACCATGGCCACGGTCCCGGAGATCTGGACGCCCAAGGCGGTGAGAGCTGAAAACGACTTCGACCTGGCCGAGAGCACCTCTCCGCTCGCAGCCATTCGGCAGCACATGGTCATGATCGAGGGGATGCCGAGCGGCAACCCCGGCAACAACCACGGCGCTCCAGATGCGCTCACCGGCTTGGGCTTCGGCGCGTCGGGGCAGCCGCACCTCATCTCCGTCGATCAGTTCGTCGCCGATCGCCTGGCAGCAGGCGGCGTCAAGTCGGCCATCCCCTCGCTGCTGCTCGGCGCGGAGACGACGGCGAGCGGCGGCAAGACGATGTTCAACCGCGCCAACAAC
>JAEYOT010000853.1 GCA_023411445.1 Pseudomonadota bacterium | reverse complement strand
CCGACAACCTGATCTTGTCGTTCATGCAAGTGTCGCTGCCGAGCGGCGCCGAAGAGACGACCATCGTGTACGCGATGGAGGACTTGCAGCGCTGGGGCATCCCTTGGCAGGTCACGGCCGGCAGCGTCGACGACTTGAAGCGCGGCTCCTTCGTGATGTTCGACGAGTCGGCCAGCAAGCGCTTCGGCCCGTTCCAGGTGGGTGACTACCGCGAGGTGATGGGCCAGCGCCTGAAGGTGATCGGCACCAGCCGTGAAGCCAAGAGCTTTACGACCACGCCCATCGCGTTCATGGATTTTCGCCGCGCTCAGGAGCTGCAGCCCGAGCTACTCGCGGGGAAGACGTCGTACATCGTGATCAAGCTCGCGCCGGGCGCCGACGCGGCGGCGGTGCAGACGGAGCTTCGGCGGCGCTTGCCGTACAACGACGTGTACACGGCCGCAGACTGGGCCAAGCGCTCGCGCGGTTACTGGGTCGAGAACACCGGGCTGGGCTTCAACGCGTTCTTGACCGTGTTCCTTGGCTGCCTGGTGGGCGTCGTGGTGGTCGCGCAGACGCTCTACACGTCCACCATGGAGCACTTGAAAGAGTTCGGCACCGTGAAGGCGATCGGTGGCTCGAACTTCGACATTTACCGCATGCTCGGCAAGCAAGCGACGGTCGCCGCCGTGCTCGGCTTCGTGCTGGGCTACCTGCCTGCGCAGCTGCTAAAGCCGGTGATCGCCTCGGCGGGTCTCAAGCTGATCATCGAGCCCGAGCTGACGGCGATGGTGCTGGTGGGCACGGTGGCGCTCTGCTTGCTGAGCACGCTGATCTCCTTTCGCAAGGTGGCCAGCATCGATCCGGCGCTGGTGTTTCGCACGTGAGGTGAGCATGTTCAACCTGGCCGCAGAAGACATCACCAAGACGTTCCGTGAAGGGCGCGAGACCGTGACGGTGCTCAAGGGCGCCACGCTGCACTTGGCGCCGGGTGAGGTGCTGGCGCTGGAGGGGCCTTCTGGCTCGGGCAAGACGACGTTGCTCTCGATCTTGGGCTGCTTGCTCAGCGCCAGCAGCGGCCGCGTGGAGATCGCGGGCAGCGAGGTGGACGCGACCAAGCCGGCGCGGCTCCAGGCCGTGCGGCGTCGCCACATCGGCTTCGTGTTCCAGCAGTTCAACCTGTTCCCGGCGCTCACGGCGCTGGAAAACGTGGAGTACGCGCTGAACCTGAAGGGCGTCACGGGTGACGCTGCGACCAGCGAGGCGCAGGCGTGGATCGAGCGCGTCGGCTTGGGCGAGCGCGCCCGCTTTCTGCCGCGGGATCTGTCGGGCGGCCAAAAGCAGCGCGTGGCCATCGCCCGCGCGCTGGCCGGGGCGCCATCGGTGGTGCTGGCGGACGAGCCCACCGCCAACTTGGATGCGTCCGTAGCCGCGCAGGTGCTGGACCTGTTCAGCGCGCTTTCGCGCGACGAGGGGCGGTCGCTATTGATCGTGACGCACGATCCCAAGGTGCGGCGCGTGGCAGATCGGGTGGTTCGGATCGAGGACGGGCGGATCGCCGCCTGAAGGGAGCGAGGCATGTCGGTGTTGAAGCGCATCAAATCCAACGCAAGCACGCTCGTCCTGGGCGCGCTGCTGCTCGGGGTCGCGGCCTACGAGTGGCGCCAGGCGGAGACAGGTCGTGTCATTCCGGCAGCGCAAGCTCAGCCTGCGGCGCCGGCGCGGCGCGCCGTGCTGGCGGAGGGCAGGTTGGCCGTACCGCCCGGCGCCGAGATCACGGTCGGCGCGGAGCTAGACGGCAAGCTGCTGAAGCTCTTGGTCAAGGAGCAAGATCGCGTACAAGCCGGCGCGCAGCTCGGCGAGGTGGACGTGAAAGAGCAGCGCGCGGCGCTGAACGAGGCCTGGGCGCGGGTGAAAGAGGCAGGCGCGGACGTGACCTATGCGGCTCGTGAGCGCCTGCGCGCCGAGCAGCTGTTCAGCAGCAACGTGGTCGCGGAAGCGGCGCTGGATCGCAGCGTGCACGATGCCAGCTCTGCCGAGCGGCGCAAGGCTTCGCTCCTCGCCGGCGCCGCCCGCATCGCCGCTCAGGTCGAGAAGGCGAAGCTTGTCGCGCCGATCGACGGCGTGATCACGCAGCGCTTCGCCGACGCCGGCGAGATGGTGGCGGCGGGCTCGCCCATCGTTACCATCACGGATTTGAGCCGCATGCGCGTGGAGGCAGAGGTCGGCGAGTTCGACACGGCGCGCGTGCGGCTCGGCGCGGGCGTGACGATTCGCGCGGAGGGCTACGAGCAGAGCTTCCGCGGTAAGGTGGCGGAGATCCCGGATCGCGTCGGCCCGCGCTCGCTCAAGCCGCTGGATCCTTCGCGCCCGGTGGATACTCGCGTTCTGCTCGTAAAAATCGAGCTGGAGCAGCCGGTGCCGCTCAAGCTGGGCCAGCGCGTCGAGGTCGAGATCGAGATCGAGGATTGAGCCCGCGTCGCTCGCCACAAATTACTCGTCTCATGCGCGGCCTCGCTTCATGATGTGACCTCGATGTCGCATCGCTTGGTCGTCT
Organism: Pseudomonadota bacterium; assembly: GCA_023411445.1. Lineage (GTDB taxonomy): Bacteria > Myxococcota_A > Polyangia > Polyangiales > Polyangiaceae > PMG-095. The sequence goes on along the minus strand of JAEYOT010000853.1, from coordinate 637 downwards.
GCGCCCTGCTCACGAGCTGCTCGCTGCTTGCCGTCGCGCCGGCCGCCGCGCAAGAGGCGTGCTTCGAGCGCTTGGACAACGGAGTGGATATGACGGGCTGGCGGGCGAGCACCACGAACTACCACGGGCCTGGCAGCGGCTGGACCGTCGAGGATGGCGCGCTGGTGGGTCGGCAGACCAGCGGTCAGCAGGGCGGCATCCTGATGACCGAGCGGAGCTACAGCGACGTGGAGGTCGTGTTCGAGGTGAAGGTGGACTGGGGCTGTGACTCCGGCTTCTTCTTTCGCACCACCGGGGGCAACAAGGCGTACCAAGTCACGATCGATCACCTGCCGGAGTCCGGCGTCGGCTCGGTCTGGGGCGAGCAATTCTCGCAGGAGCTGCGAGCGATCCCGTATTTCCTGACGGACAATGGCAACGCCGCGGTCGCCGCGCCGAACGAAACGCCGCAGTTCGACCTCGCAGAGTGGCCGACGATCTGGAAGCCCACTGAGTTCAACGAGATCCGCGCGCGCGTGGAGGGCAACCCGCCGCACATCCAAGTCTGGATCAGCGGCTTGAAGGTGACGGACTTCACGGACAAGATGACGCGAACGGAGATTGAGCCGCAGGGCCCGCTGGCGATCCAGGTCCACAA
>JAEYOT010000803.1 GCA_023411445.1 Pseudomonadota bacterium | reverse complement strand
TCGTGGACGATTCCACCCACCCAAGTCGATTTGGACCGACGGCGCGCGCAGCTCCCAGCATCACGCGTGGGAGGCCCAGCGCAACCTCAACGCCTGCGTCAGCTGCCACCAAGAGCGCGATTGCCTGTCGTGTCACGCGACACGTCAGGTAGGTGGACGTGGGGGCGGCCTACCGGTCGGGGTCGGACAATCGGTCAACCCTCACCCCGCGGGCTTTCGTGCACGCTGCGCGCAGGCCCTGCGACAGAACCCGCGACCGTGTCTCACGTGCCACGGCCCGAGCGCAAAGGATCTGCTGAATTGTCGCTGATTTGGCAGCGAAATGCTGAAGGGGTGCCAAAGACCTTGCCGACCCCTTCTGCTGGCGGGTATAGCGGCAAGGGCTACGTTTGCTCATGCTTCGAGGAGGCCCTCCGTGAAGGAGCTTGTCCGCTACCTGTTCGAGAATCTGTACTTCGACTTCCAAGGGGACATCTCCGTCGACAAGGTCCGGGAGTTCCTGCGCGAGGACGACAGCCGCGAGGCCAGGCAGCTCCTGTCCAAGATCATCGAGGAGAAGGGCGTCGACGACCTGCTCATCACCCTGGCGGACGTGCTGAAGGACCACATCCGGACGGGCGTCAGCGAGCAGGACATCCGCGATCAGCTGGCCACCTACTCGGAAAGCTGAGCTGCGCGGTCGCGCTGGCCCTCACGTGGGGCTGTGACGTCGCGACACCTGAGCCAGACTCGCCGCGCGGGCCTCCCGTGCGCCTGCTGGCGATTTACCCTCAGGACGGCTTGGGGACGGAGTGCGAGCCGGATGACGTCGATTGTGGCGTGCCGACCAACGCCACCATCTCGCTGCGCTTCGACCGCTTCCTGAACCCGCTGACGGCCAACCGGCAAGCCATCCGGGTGTACAGCGGGGATCCGGCCAGCAGCGGCGCGATCCCCTATCAGGTGACTTACGATCCGGTAGAGCGCGTCGTGCAGTACCGGCTGCCGCCCGGCTACGCGTACGAGCCGAACGCGCTCTATCGCATCGAGCTCGTGGTGCCAGCTCCGGACGACGAGTACGGCGTCCGCGCGTTCGATGGCGCGCCGCTGGCTGACGCCGGGGACGTGCCGCTCGCTGCCAGCTTCTTCACCGGTCCCGGCCCCGTCGACCAGCCCGCGGGCGAGGCGCCGAGCTGCGCGCAGATCGTGGAGCAGGTGTTCCTGTCGGCGCCCGCCAGCTGTGGTCGCGGCAGCTGCCACAGCTCGCTCGCGCCGCAGGGCGCGCCCCATGGGCTCTGGTTGGACAGCGGCGCCAACTTCAGTGCCACGGCCATCGAGCGTGTGGCTCGCCAAACGGAGCTGGGGGATCGCTCGGGCGGCATCCCGCTGGAGCGCCCCGCGCGCTTCGGTGTTCGCATGCCGCTGGTGATGCCGGGCAGCCCCGGCGGTAGCTACCTCATGTACAAGCTGATGCGGGACCCGCGCGCCTTCGAGCCCTGCTCGGAGGACGACCCCGAGTTGGAGGGCAGCATGTCCGAGCTCTGCCGCGAGAACGCCGACGCTTGCGTCTCCGCTTACCCGGACATCCCGCTCGCGGACGGCACCTGTTTGGCGCCCCCGGAAGAGGAGCTCACCCGGCTACGCGAATGGTTCGTCCGCGGAGAGCCGATGCCGATCCCGCGGCCCGTGGCGCGCTACCTCGGCCTGCAGCAGCTGAGAGCCGTCTCGCGTTTCATCGCTGCGGGCGCCGACTGCGCGGCGGAGTAGCGCTCACCCTTGAGCTCGGCCCACGCCCGAGGTTGCTGCCGGTGGCTGCCATCCCGGTTGACAGGCTGTACAATCCAGCCATATTCAGCCGATGGGTGGGCCTGAGTCGTTGCCAACTTTGTTGACAGTTGCGGCCGGTGCCACGGAGCCGGCGGGAAAGCTCCAGCTCGTGCGGCAGCTGGGCGGCGGCGCCACCAGCCGGGTCTTCTTGGCTGAGGCGGGCGGAGCGCTGGTGGTGGCCAAGGTCGGGCGGGACGTGGCGCAGCGTCTCCGTTTTGCGGAAGAAGGGGAGCGGCTGTGCCTCGTGGATTCGCCGTGGGTGGCGCAGCTGCTGGACGTCACGTCGCTCGCGCAAGACGCCGCGCCGTTCGGCGAGCGCCTGCCGCGCGGCGCTCCCCTCTTGGTGTTCGCTTGGGAAGAGGGGGAGACTTTGAGCGCCGCAGCTGCTCGCGCCACGGCGCGTGAGCGGCGCGAGCTAGCGCTCACGGTGGCGCGAGACATCGGGCTGGCGCTGTCGGATCTGCACGCGGTCGGCGCCGCGCATGGTGACATCAAGCCGCAGAATATCGTGCTCACGCCGAGCGGGGCTCGCCTGATCGACTTTGGTCTCGCGGGCGACGCTTCGGCCGAGCTCGCCAGCGGCGGCACACGCCGCTACCTGGCGCCGGAGGTGCTCAGTGGTGAGCCCGGCGGCGACGGTCGGCGCCGCGACCTGTACGCGCTGGGGATGGTGCTAGCCGAGCTGCTCTCCGTCGAGCTGCCCTCGGCAGAGGAGACGGCTCGGCGCTTGCCCGAAGCGGAAGAGCTGTCGGAGGTGGCGCGGGCACTGCTCGAGCGGGCGCCGGGCGCGCGACCGTCGGCGGCGTGGGTGGTGAAGCGCGCTCAGGCGCTCGGCGCGCGCGCGACCCAAGCTCCTGATGGGCGC
>JAEYOT010000783.1 GCA_023411445.1 Pseudomonadota bacterium | reverse complement strand
CGGCGCTGCCGGAAGCGCGGGCGAGGCCGGGACCGGCGGAAGCGGCGGCTCCGCGGACGTGAGCAAGCTCGACAAATTCAGCTTCTTCGTCACCAGCCAGAAGGCGATGGTGCGTTTGTCCAAGAGCGACGACGGCTTCGGTGGCGACTTGCGGTACGGCACCGAAAGTGGCCTGGAGGGCGCCGACAAGATCTGCACCGAGATCGCGGAGACCTCCATGCCCGGCTCCGGGGCAAAGCAGTGGCGAGCGTTCCTGAGCACCGAGCACGGCGGGCCCAATGACGGTCCCATCCACGCCAAGGACCGCATTGGCCAGGGCCCCTGGTACGACCGCGTGGGCCGGCTCGTCGCGATGAACCTGCAAAACTTGCTGAAGAACCGGCCGGAGGGAGCCGACCCGGCGATCAAGGAGGATCTGCCGAACGAAGATGGCGTCCCCAATCACCGTCCCGATCCGACGAAGCCGGCGGACGACAACCACCACACGCTGACGGGCTCGAAGGCGGACGGCACCTGGTACGGCAAGGATCCGTTCGGCATCAGCTCCACCTGCTTGGACTGGACGACCAAGAGCCGCGACAACCGCAACGTCACGGGGCGCCCCCGCATCGGCTTCATGTGGTCGATTCAAAACCGGACCAACTGGATCTCGGGGCAGGACGAGGGCGGCTGCGGCGCCGGCATCACCGGTGTCGGGACCGTGAACGGTGGGTCAGACCCCAACAACCCGATCGTGGGCTCCGGCGGCGGCTACGGCGCCATCTATTGCTTCGCTTTGACGCCCTAGTCGAGCGCTGCCCGATCGGCTGATTGCCAGCGCGGCGCAGGTCCGGGCTAATAGCGGCCGATGGTGCTGCTCGTCTTGGCCCACCCGTACCCCCATCGCTCGCGCGCCAATCGGGCCTTGGTTAAGGCGGTCGAGGACATGGCGGGGCTCGAGCTGCGCTCGCTGTACGAGCTGTACCCGGGCTTCGACATCGACGTAGCGGCGGAGCAGGCGGCGCTCGCCCGCGCGCGCGTCGTGGTGTGGCAGCACCCGCTGTATTGGTACGCGCCGCCAAGCTTGCTCAAACACTGGTTCGACAAGGTGCTCGCGCGCGGCTGGGCCTACGGTGAAGGTGGCAACGCCTTGCGCGGCAAGCGCTGCCTGTGGGTGACCACGACGGGCGGCGAGCCTGCGTCGTACGGACCAGGTGGCATGCATCGCCTGCCGTTCTCCGAGTTCGTGCCGCCGATCGAGCAAACCGCGCGCTTCTGTCAAATGCGCTGGGAGCCTCCGCTCGTCGTGCACGGCGTGCAGCGCGCCAGCGCCGAGGAGCTCGAGGAAGTCGGGCGAGCGTACCGTCGCCGCTTGGAGCAGCTTGCTGCAGAAGCGGAAGCGGCGTCGTGAGCCAGCGCTCGCTGCTGGAGAACGCGCTGGTGTACCTGGCGGCAGCCGTGGTGTGCGTGCCGCTGGCGAGCCGCTCCAAGCTCGGCTCGGTCCTGGGCTACCTGGCGGCGGGCTGCATCATCGGTCCTTACGGGCTCGAGCTGGTGGAAGACCCCGAAGCCACCCTGCATTTCGCCGAGATCGGCGTGGTGCTGATGCTGTTCGTGATCGGCCTGGAGCTGGATCCTTCTCATCTGTGGAAGATGCGGCGCGCCGTGTTCGGCGGCGGCGCTCTGCAGCTCTTGGCTTGCGCGTTGCCTCTCGAGTTGGCCGGGCTTTCGCTGGGGCTGCACTGGCAGGGGGCGCTGGTAGCGGGGCTCGCGCTTTCGTTGTCGTCCACGGCCGTGGCCATGCAGACCATGGCGGAGAAGAGCCTGCTCACGACCAGCGCAGGCAGGACCTCCTTCGCCATCCTGCTGTTTCAGGACATCGCGGCGATCCCGCTCTTGGCGCTGGTGCCGCTCTTGGCCGAGCGCGCGCCGGGCGAGGTCGCGCACGGCTCCGGCTGGCTCAGGGCCGCCCAGGTGATCGGCGCGGTGGGCGCCGTGTACGTGATCGGGCGCTTTCTGACGCGCCCGATGCTGCGCCTCCTCGCGAGCACGGGGCAGCGTGAGGTGTTCACCGGCTTTGCGCTGCTGCTCGTGCTGGGCATCGCGGAGATCATGGAGCTGGTCGGTATCTCGATGGCGCTCGGCGCCTTCTTGGCCGGCGTGCTCTTGGCTGGCTCCGAGTATTGCCACGCGCTGGAGAGCGACATCGAGCCGTTCAAGGGGCTGCTGATGGGGCTGTTCTTCATCGCCGTGGGCATGAGCGTGGATTTCGGCCTGCTGACGAGCCGCCCTGGGTTCGTGCTCGGGCTGGTGCTCGGTTTCCAGGTGCTCAAGGTAACGGCGCTGCGGCTCGTGGCCGGTCCGCTGGGGCTCGCTCGACCGCAGCGGTGGCTGCTCGGCGCGCTGCTGGCTCAAGGCGGGGAGTTCGCGTTCGTGGTGTTCGGCGTGGCGCGCTCGGCCAAGCTGCTACCGGGGGACTGGGACGCGCTGCTCACGTTGGCGGTAGCGCTGTCCATGGCGCTGACGCCCCTGTTGGTGATGCTGCACGACAAGCTGCTGCTGCAGCGGCAGACGCCCGCGGCGCCCTCCGAGGAGGTCATCGACGAGCGCGCGCCGGTCATCATCGCGGGTTTCGGTCGCTTCGGACAGATCGTGGGGCGGCTCTTGTTCGCCAGCGGCGTGCGCTGCACCGTCTTGGATCACGACCCGAACCAGATCGAGCTGCTCAAGCGCTTCAACTTTCGCGTGTACTACGGCGACGCGACGCGGCTCGATCTGCTGCACGCTGCCGGCGCTCGGCACGCCCAGGTGTTGGTCGTCGCGATCGACGACGTGGACAGCTCCGTGAAGCTGGTCAAGCA
>JAEYOT010000721.1 GCA_023411445.1 Pseudomonadota bacterium | reverse complement strand
GCCGGAGCCGACGCGCTGCCGCACGTCCAAATGCGCGTCCACGTTGACGCCGCCCACGGCGTGCCCGGCGTGCTTGGACAGCGCGGTCACGGCCGGCAGCGTGAGATCATGCCCGCCGCCGATGCCCACCACGATCAGGCCAAGCTCATGCAGCTCGCGAGCTGCGAGCTCCACGCGGCGGTGCGTCTCCAAGAGCGCGCGCTCGTCGTCCCCGGTGGCGGGCTCGACGTCACCCGCGTCGAACACGCGCACGTCCAGCGCGACCCGCTGACCGCCATCGAAAGCCGCGCCAAAGCCTGCCAGCGCGCGCCGAAAGGCGGCAGGCCCAGCCACCGCGCCAGGGCGGCCGAAATTGAGCTTCACGCCGGTGTCGTCGGGTAAGCCGAGCAGCGCCAGCCGGCAGCCTTCCGGCGTCCGCTGCACGTTCGCCGCGAAGCGCTCCGGCCTCGAAGACGGCCACACGGCAGGCAAGGTGTGAGCGACGCGCATGCTACTTCCCGCGGGGCAACGGCACGACCAGACCGTGCTCGCGCGCGCATTGCTCGGCTTCCTCATAGCCGGCGTCCACGTGCCGGAGCACGCCCAGCGCTGGATCGTTTTCGAGCACGCGCTGGAGGCGTAGCCCGGCGTCGACCGAGCCGTCCGCCACCGTGACCTGACCGGCGTGCTGCGAGTAGCCGATACCGACGCCGCCGCCGTGATGAAAGCTCACCCACGACGCGCCGCTGGCGGTGCTGAGCAAGGCGTTCAGAATCGGCCAGTCGCTCACGGCGTCCGAGCCATCCCGCATCGCTTCGGTCTCCCGATTGGGCGAGGCCACGGAGCCGCAGTCCAGATGGTCGCGTCCGATCACGATCGGCGCGGAGACCTCGCCGGAGCGCACCAGCTCGTTGAATAACAGCCCCGCCTTGGCGCGTTGGCCGAGGCCTAGCCAACAGATGCGCGCCGGCAAGCCCTGAAACGCTACCCGCTCGCGCGCCAGCTCGAGCCAACGCGCAAGCCCCGTGTCCTCGGGGAACAGCTCGAGCAGCGCGCGATCGATCGTATAGATATCCTCGGCATCGCCGGAGAGCGCCGCCCAGCGAAACGGACCGCGACCCTGGCAGAACTCCGGTCGAATGTACTCAGGCACGAAACCCGGAAACGCGAACGCATCCTCGACGCCGCGCTCCTTGGCGCGCTGCCGCAAGTTGTTGCCGTAGTCGAACGTGACAGCGCCGCGGCGCTGCAGCTCGAGCATGCAGCGCACATGCTCGGCCATCGTATCCTGACTGAGCTCGGCGTAGCGCGCCGGATCGCGCTGCCTGAGCTCGGCCGCTTGCGCGAACGTGAGCCCCACCGGCACGTAGCTCATCACGTCGTGAGCGGAGGTTTGATCGGTGAGCGCCGCCGGCACCTCCTGCGCGAGCAAGCTCTGCAAGAGGGTGACGGCGTTGGCCTCCACGCCGACCGAGGTTGCGCGCCCGGCGGCGCACAGCTCGCGCGCCCGAGCGATGGCGGAGCCCACGTCGCTCGCGATCTCGTCCAGGTAGCGCGTCGCGACGCGTCGCTCGAGCCGAGCGCGATCCACGTCCGCGATCAGGCATGTGCCGCCGTTCATGGTCACGGCCAGCGGCTGCGCCCCGCCCATGCCACCGCAGCCCGCCGTGACCACCAACCGACCCTGCAAGCTGCCGCCGAAATGGCGCCGCGCGCAGGCCGCGAACGTCTCGTACGTGCCTTGGAGGATGCCCTGCGTCCCGATGTAGATCCAGGAGCCGGCCGTCATCTGGCCGTACATCATCAGGCCTTTTTGGGCCAGCTCATCGAAGCACGCTTGGGTGGCCCAGTGCGGTACCAGGTTACTGTTGGCGATCAGCACGCGCGGCGCGTGCTCGTGCGTGCGCAGGATGCCCACCGGCTTTCCCGACTGCACGAGGAGCGTCTCGTCCGCAGCCAGCTCCACCAGCGCCGTCACGATCGCGTCGAAGCTCGGCCAGTCGCGCGCGGCCTGGCCACGCCCGCCGTACACCACCAAGCGCTCAGGATCTTCAGCGACCTCTGGATCCAAGTTGTTCATCAGCATGCGCAGCGCGGCTTCGGCGTGCCAGGTCTTGCAGCTGCGTACGACCCCGCGCGGGGCTCGGATCACTCTCGTCTCAGCCATCGAAGCCTCCCTGTGCGATCAAGCGCTCGAGCGCCAAGATATCCGGCGCTGGCGGGCGATCGGCCGTGCGACGCGACACTACGCTGCGCACGCTTGCGTGGGCTCGCTCCACGCCGGCACCAGAGCGGAGCGGCCGCTGGTACTCCAGCGCTTCGGCGGCGCAGAGCAGCTCGATCGCGACGACCTGGCGCAGCCGCTCCAGCGCGCGCCTTGCCTTGAGCGCGGAAGTGGCGCCCATCGAGTTGTAGTCTTCCATGCCCGCGCTGGTCGGGATGTTCGCGACACTGGCGGGCGTAGACAGGCCGATCAGCTCATTGCAGCAAGCGGCCGCCACGTACTGCGCGATCATCAGCCCCGAGTGCAGCCCCGGCACCGGCGAGAGGTGCGCGTGCAGGTGGTTCTCCGCGTCGGAAGCGGCCAACAGGAAGTAGACGCGGCGCTCGGCGATACCGGCCACGTGAGTCATGCCGATGATCGCCGTCTCTAGCGCGAGCGCCAGCGGCATCCCGTGAAAGTTGCCGGCCGACACTACCTGCCGCGCGTGCTCCGCGCTCTTGGCGAAGACCAGCGGGTTATCGGTAACGGCGGAGAGCTCTCGCTCCACCAGCTGCCGCGCGAAGGCGAACGCATCCTCTGCCGCGCCGATGACCTGCGGCGCACAGCGGAGCGAGTACGGATCCTGCACCCGAGAGTCCCCGTGTAAGTGGCTGGGCACGATCTGGCTACCCTCGATCAAGCGCCGCAGCCGCGCAGCCACCTCGCTCTGGCCGGATTGGCCGCGCGCTTCGTGCACCCGCGCGTCCAAGAAGGCGTCGGTGCCGCGGCACGCGTCGATCGACATGGCCGCGGCGCACACGGCGGCGCGCATCACGCGCTCGAGATCATGCAGCACCAGCGCCGCGCTGGCCGCCATCAGGTGCGTGCCGTTGATCAGCGCTAGGCCCTCTTTGGCCTCCAGCTCGAGCGGCGCGAGGCCGGCTCGCGCCAGCGCCTCACGCCCACTGAGCAGCTCTCCACCCACCTGAGCCTCACCCTCCCCCAGCAGCACGAGCGCCGCGTGAGCCAGCGGGGCCAGATCACCCGAGGCGCCCACGGAGCCCACCGACGGCACGCGCGGCGTGATACCGGCGTTGAGCAGCGCGAGCACCCGCTCCACCAGCAGGGGACGCGCGCCGGAGAGACCACGCGTGAGAGAGGCCGCGAGCAGCAGCCACATGGCGCGCACCACGTCTTCCGGTAGCGGATCGCCAACGCCAGCTGCGTGTGATAGAATAAGATTCTTCTGGATGTCGCGCAGCTGCTCGCCGTCGATGCGTTCGCGCGCTAGCGAGCCGAAGCCGGTGTTGACGCCGTACAGCACCTCACCGGCCGCGATCGCGTCCGTGAGATCGCCGCGCGACGCTCGTAGGAGCGCGCTGGCCTGAGCGCCCAGCTCCACCTTCTGCCCCGCGCGGGCGACGTTCACCACGTCCTCCACGCTGAGCGCCAGACCGTCGAGGATCAGCGCGTCTGCACCCATCACGATGCATATTGCCCGGCGGGCATCAACACCGCAATGCCGCCCGGCGTGGCAAATGCAGCTCGGCGCGCGCGGGGCTGGTCGGCTCGGGGTGAGAGCGCTAAAGAGGGGGCGATGACGTCGAAGTGGCCACCTGACGCGCCAACGCGCGATGAGGTCGTGGCGGACTTCACGTTGCCTCCCACGCCCGCGCCCGCACCCCCGATCGAGCTCGGTGAAGTCGTGGCCGGCAAGTACCAAGT
>JAEYOT010000705.1 GCA_023411445.1 Pseudomonadota bacterium | reverse complement strand
GCGTGAAGCCCAGCCGCTCGGCGATGCTCTCCACCCGCCGCTCCAGCGCGTCGGCGCCCGAGCGCTGGTACCGCTCGTCCACCTCGGCGAGTCGCTCGAGCGCGGCCGGCTCGCCCGACGCCGCCGCCTCCTGCGCGGCCGTGAGGGCGTGACGCAGCTCCAAGAGCTCTCCAAAGCCGGAGAGCAGGACGTCCAGCACAGTGCCCTCGGTCTTCACCTCGTGGCTCTGCCGGTAGTAGCCGAGCCGCGCGCCCTTCTTGGGCACCACGAAACCGCGGTCCGCCTCCAGCTCCCCGGCCAGCACGCGCAGCAACGTGCTCTTGCCGGCGCCGTTCGGCGCGACCAGCCCGGCGCGCTCGCCCTGCTCGAGCTTCAGGGCGACGCCGCTGAACAGCGGTTCGTTGGTGTAGCCAAAACTGAGATCGGAGACTTCCAGCAGGGCCAAGGCGCTGGTGGCTTACACGACGGGCGGCACCGAGTCACGCGGCGGCGTCGTCAGCCGGACGAGCAGCGCGCGGATGGACTCCACGATGCCGATCAGGATGTAGACGCTGAGCAGCCAAATCAGCACGAACTGGGGGCGAAAACGCGACCAGACGAAGGCGCTGGAGGTGATGGTGAACAGCACGAACAGCACCGTGCCGGTGTTCAGCTTCAGCTCCTTGAACGAGCGGAAGCGCACGTTGGACACCATCAGGAAAGAGAGGCCGATCGTGACGGCGAAGAGCAGCGCCGTGTACTGCTCCGTCTCCAGCACCCCGCCCGCGCCGTGGTTAGCGATGATCAGCGAGACCAAAATGCCGGTGGACGGGGGCGTAGGCAGGCCGATGATGTACTTACCTGGCTTGGTGGGGGCGCCGCCCGGGCTCGAGCTCAAGACGTTGAAGCGCGCGAGCCGAACCGCCGCGCAGGCGACGAACAAGAACGCCGCCAGGATGCCCGGCACCGGCATGCGGTAGAGCACCCATTTGTAGACCAAAAGCGCCGGCGCCACGCCGAAGGAGATGATGTCGGCCAGCGAATCCAGCTGCAGGCCGAACGCGCTTTGCGTCCGAGTCATGCGCGCGACGCGACCATCCATCAGGTCGAAGAACATCGCGAAGATGAGCAGCAGCGCCGCGCGGTAGACGTCGTCCGAGCTGGGGACGTCCTTGGCTACCAGCCGGATCGCGTTGAAGCCGCAGAACACGCCGCAGAGCGTGATCAGGTTCGGCAAGACGAAGAGCGTCTTGCGCAGGTCGAGGCGGGGCCTCGGACGGGCTAGTGGACGGCGTAGACGGCGGAGCCCCACGGTAGTGGCAAGGCTACGCACAACAGGCGCCTCCGTCCAGTTTACAAGGACCGGCCGCAGGCCGGGCGCCGAGCGGGCCGCTTCTGGCGCAAATTATCAAAATTATTGGAGATTATTCGTCGGCGCTCGAGCGGTGCTTGGCGCTTGTGCTGGGGCTCCGCGGCAGAAGTTGGCCGCAGCGTGAGCCGGACTCTACGATCGCAGGGCGATGAAGCTGGATGCGAAAGCCCAGGTCCTTGGCTGCGGCGTGGCGCTGGTCACGCTGCTCGGCTGCAGCAGCGGTCTGGAAGGCGTGGAGAAGCGGCTCTCGAGCATGCAGGACGAGATCACACGGCTCCAGAACCAGAACGATCGCCTGGTCGAGCGTGTGGATGCGATGGAAGTGCGTGAAGCCAAGCAGGCCAGCGCCGCGCCCGCCCCAGCGCCGGCTGCGCAGCCCACCTCCGAGCGGCCGAGCCTGAAAGTCGTGAAGGTGGTCCCGGGGGACGACTCGGGGATGCCCTCGCCGCAGGTGGGCACGCAGCCACCGGGTGAGGCCGCGGATGATCCCTCGCCGCGTCCGTTGATCAAGCTGCGTGGCGGTGGCAAGGGCTCCGAGAAGGGCGACGGCTGATGCGCACAGGGCTGTGTCTGGGAGCTTCGATCCTGGCGAGCTTGTCGCTCGTGGGCCACGCCTCCGCGCAAGCCGGTCCGAGCGCGAGCCCGACCGGCCCCGTCAACCCCGGTGAAAGCGTGACCCCCGGAGCCGGAACCGTGGTGACCCCCGGTGGTCCTGGCACCATCATCGTCCAGCCCGCGCCGAGCGGCGGCACCAGCTACGCCCCTGCGCGCGACCCGAACGACGACCTTCCGTCCAGCTCGCGCCCGCGCGTGGGTAACGAGACCGACACGTTCGACCTCGTGCGGCCAGGCGGGCGCGGCGGCGGAGTCGTCTACGGCGGCAAGGGTGCGGCGGCGGTGCTCGGCCAAACGCGCCCGATCGAGGTGCCGGCGGTCCACGTGGTGCGCAAGGGCGACACGCTCTGGGACCTATGTGGCTCGTACTACCAGAACCCGTGGGGCTGGCCGAAGGTGTGGAGCTACAACCCGCAGATCGTCAACCCGCACTGGATCTACCCCGGCGATCAGATCCGCCTGCGCGATCCGAACGATCCGGTCGGCTCACGCCGCGAGCTGTCCACCAAGGCGGCGCTCTCCGCCCTGTCAGGCTCAGGCACGAGCAAGAGCGCGAGCCGCGCGGCGCCGGTGCCGCCCTCGGCCGTGTTCCTGCGCGACCAGGGCTTCTTGGGCGATCCCAAGCGCGACGTTTGGGGTGAGCTGGTCGGCGCGGTCGAGGACCAGATGCTGCTCTCGGACGGCAACCACGTGTACCTGATGATGCGCCCGGGGGTCACGCTCAAGCCCGGGCAGATGCTCACCTTGTTTACGCCGCTGCGAAAGCCCGAGGCAGTCAAGGGCGCGCGCAAGCCGCCCGGCGAAATCGTCAGCGTGAAGGGCACGGTCAAGATCGACCAGTTCAACCCCAAGACGCGGGTGGCGCGCGGCGAAGTCGTGGAGTCGCTGGACGTGATCGAGCGCGGCTTCAAGGTCGGCCCGGTGGGGCGGCGCTTCGACGTGGTCCCGGCCAAGAAGGCGGAGAAGACGGTGCAGACGCGCGTGCTTACCAGCGTGTACCCGCACGAGCTGCTCGGCCAGCACCAGCTCGCGTTCCTGGATCGCGGCAGCGAAGACGGCCTCTCGCCGGGGACGCGCCTGTTCGTGCTGCGGCAGGGCGATAACTGGCGCAACAGCCTGACCGTTGGCTCGGGCATGCTCAAAGATCGCGTCAAGATCGAGTCCTCGGAGCGCGTGGACGTGGAGCCCACCCCTACCGCCGGGGAGGACAAGCAGTTTCCGACCGAGGTGGTGGCAGAGCTGCGCGTGCTGCGCACGGAGAAGTACAGCTCGCTAGCTATCGTGATCGAGTCCCGCCGTGAGATCGAGCCCGGGGACGTGGCCACCTCGATCGCCGGCAACTGAGCCAAAAAGGCCGAAATACGGCGCCGGATGTGGTGCTAGAGTAGCCCCGTCATGGGCAAAAACCGCGTCTTCTTCCCGCAGGAGGCGCTCGACCGCTGGCTCGTCGAGGGACGTGTCGAACTGACAGGGTCCGAGCTCACCATCCCCAACGAGCGGCGCCGCTACCGCCTGGTGGAAGCGGTGCGCGTCGTGAGCGTGGAGCCCGGCTACGCCGACCCTGACGAGCTGGTCGGCAAGGTCAAGACCATGCTCTACCTCACGGAGCTCGGCGCCGAGCTGCTGGGGGACTCGATGGTGCTGAACGACAGCGCCTACCGGGTGGTCGCGGGCTGGCTGGGCTCGCCGGTCGGTACCCTGGCCGAGCACCGGGCGGAGCGCGAAGAGCTGCGGGTGTCGCGCCCGCCGCCGCCGGCCCATGGTAGCGACGAGGAGCTGCTGGCCGCATTCTTGGCCCGGAACCTGTGATGCCTGACCTGGCGCAGATCGCCTTCTACCTCGGTGTGGTCGTCTACTCGGCTGCCTCCACCGTGTTCTTCCTGGAGCTGCTTCGCTCGGCTTCGCAAAAGCCGCCAGGCAACTTCGGCCCGCGCCTGCTCGGCGTCGGCGCCGCCATCCACGCGGCGCACGTGGTCTCGGCCAGCCTGCTGAGCAACGTGTGCCCGGCGGAGTCC
>JAEYOT010000556.1 GCA_023411445.1 Pseudomonadota bacterium | reverse complement strand
AAATGAGGCTTCATGAGTGACAAGAAAAAGCAGCAGCCGCAGTCGCCGCCCCCGCCGCCTCCGTCCGAAGAGGACATCAAGTTCGGCGACGAGCTCGCGGTGCTGCCGATCCGAAACGCCGTGCTGTTCCCCGGCGCGGTGGCTCCGTTCGACGTAGGTCGCGAGAAGTCCGTGGCCCTCGTGGAGGACGTGCACAACCTGGATAGCCCCGTCATCGCGATCTTCGCGCAGCGTGATCCTGCGACGGACGATCCCGCCGCCGACGATCTGTATCCGGTGGGGTGCGCCGCGCGCGTGCTCAAGGCGCTCAAGCACAGCTCCGGTAATTACTCGCTGATCTTGCAGGGTTTGACCCGTATTCGCATGGATTCGGTGACGCAGTCATCGCCGTACATGCGGGCCAAGGTGACGCGCGTGGAGTCACCCTCCACGGAGGACGTCGAGGCCGAGGCGCTGGCCATGAGCCTGCGCGACGTGGCCAAGCAAGTCATCCAGCTGATGCCGGAGCTGCCGCGCGAGGCTGGCTCTTTGATCGACTCGATCCAAGCGCCCGGTGCCTTGGCCGACCTGGTGGCGGCCAACCTGGACGCTCCGGTCGAAGAGAAGGCCCAGCTGATCGAGACGGTCGAGGTGAAGGAGCGCATCCGCAAGGTGTTGCGCCTGCTGACGCGCCAGCTCGAGATCTTGAAGATGCGCGAGCGCATCAACTCCCAAATCAAGGAGGAGATGGGCAAAAACCAGCGCGAGTACGTGCTCCGGCAACAGCTCAAGGCCATCAAGGAAGAGCTGGGGGAGGACGACGGCGACCAAGGCGATTTGGACGGGCTGGAAGAGCGCATTGCCAAGACCAACCTGCCCAGTGAGGCGGACAGCGTCGCCAAGAAGCAGCTGAAGCGCCTGCGTTCGATGCAGGTGGGCAGCGCCGAATACACGGTGGTGCGCACGTACCTGGACTGGATCCTGGATCTGCCGTGGACGAACTCCACGGAAGACAACATGGACATCGCCGAGGTGCGCAAGGTCTTGGACGAGGACCACTACGGCCTCGACAAGGTCAAGAAGCGCATCGTCGAGTACCTCGCGGTCCGCAAGCTGAAGAAGGACAAAAAGGGACCGATTCTGTGCCTGCTGGGCCCGCCCGGCGTGGGTAAGACGTCGCTCGGTAAGTCGATCGCGCGCGCGCTCGGACGCAAGTTCGTGCGTGTCTCGCTCGGCGGTGTGCACGACGAGGCGGCTATCCGTGGCCACCGGCGGACGTACGTGGGCGCTCTGCCCGGTCAAATCATCCAGGGCATGAAGAAGTCCGGCACCGTGAACCCGGTGTTCATGATGGATGAGGTCGACAAGATCGGTCACGACTTCCGTGGTGATCCCAGCGCCGCTCTGCTGGAAGTCTTGGACCCCGAGCAGAACAACACGTTCGCCGACCATTACCTGGAGATCCCGTACGATCTCTCCAACGTGATGTTCGTGGCGACGGCAAACATCGCCGATCCCATCCCGCCGCCGCTGCGTGATCGCATGGAAATCCTAGAGATTCCTGGCTACACGCGGCGGGAGAAGCTGGCCATCTCCCGCCAGCACTTGATCCCCAAGCAGCTGGAAGAGCACGGCCTCAAGCCCGAGCAGCTGACGATAACTGACGAAGCGGTGGAGGAGCTCATCGAGCACTACACGCGCGAAGCCGGCGTGCGCAGCCTGGAGCGCACCATCGCCAGCGTCATCCGCGGCGTCGCGGTCAAGGTGGCCGAGGGCGACACCACGCCCCGCACCATCAAGAGCGAGGACGACCTGCGGGAGTTCCTGGGCCCGATCAAGTACACGAGCGATGTCGCGGAGCGCACGGAAGAAACGGGCGTCTCCACCGGCCTGGCTTGGACCAGCGTGGGCGGCGAGATCCTGTTCATCGAGGCCACTCGCATGTTCGGTACCGGCAAGCTGCAGCTCACCGGGCAGCTCGGCGACGTGATGAAGGAGAGCGCCCACGCGGCTCTCTCCTACGTCCGCACCAACGCCGAGAAGTACGGTATCCCGCGGGACTTCCTGGAGAAGAGCGACCTGCACGTGCACATCCCCGCTGGCGGCATGCCCAAGGACGGGCCCTCCGCCGGTATCACGATGTTCACCGCCATCGTCTCGCTGCTCACCGGCATCCGGGTGCGGCACGACGTGGCGATGACGGGCGAAATTTCCCTCCGTGGCCGAGTGCTTCCCATCGGCGGCTTGAAGGAAAAGACGCTCGCGGCGCACCGAGCTGGCATCAAGCGCGTGCTGGTACCGGAGCGAAACAAAGCGGATCTGGACGAGGTACCGAAGGAGATCCGCGACGAGCTGGAGTTCGTGTTCGTGACCAAGCTCGACGAGGTGCTGGAAGCAGCGCTCGAGTCGATGCCGCAGCCGTCGCAGGCTTATTTGGACGAGGTCGCGAAGCGGGAAAGCCCGCAGACGCCCAGCGCGAACTGAATAGTTGCTGCTCGTGCCATCGAGCAGGCAACAAAAGATGAAGCTCGGCTTTTCTTTGGAGAGCCGGGCTTCACTTTTTCCTGTTTGCGAAACTTAACTGTTATGACGTCGCGTGGACCACTGTACGTAGGTCAGTGGGGTTTGTGTACCCGCTGGCCAAGGTATAGCCATGAAGCCAACGCTGAGCTCGGCAGCTGATTGCCAGTCCATCCTCTGCGGCGTGCTCTTTGCCGCGCTCACTCTCGGGTGCTCCACGCCGGGAGACGGCAGCCCAGTCGGTGGTGATGGCCCCGGCACAGGCGGCGGTGGCCCTACCGGCGGTGGCAATCCGAGCGCCGGGGCGAGCGGGCCCGGCACTGCTGGGAACATCAACTTGGGCGGTCTACCGCCAGGTCAGGACGGCCCTTGCTCGGGCCTGGAATGTGAGGTGCCTAAGTGCGAGGCGGGCACCACCACGACCATCTCCGGCAAAGTGTTCGACCCGGCCGGCAAGCTCCCGCTCTACAACGTCTTGGTGTACGTGCCGAACGGGCCGCTGCCGCCCTTCACGGACGGCATTTCGTGTGACCGCTGCGCGACCAGCGTGTCCAATCCGGTCACGTCGACCATTACGGACGAAAACGGTGCCTTCAAGCTGACCAACGCGCCCGCCGGTCAGGAAGTTCCGATTGTGTTCCAGGTGGGCAAGTGGCGCCGGCAAATCAAGGTGGCGGCATCGCCCTGCACCGAGACCGCGCTGACGGACGTCAACCAGACGCGCCTGCCTCGTGACCGCACGGAGGGCGATATCCCGCGCATCGCCATCGCGGCGGGCGGCGCCGACGCCATGGAATGCTTCCCACGACGGCTAGGCATCTCGGACAGCGAGTTCACCACCAGCGCCGGTGATGGCCGCATCCACCTCTACACGGCGACGGACTCTCGCTATAACGACCTCTCGGTCAAAGCGTTCGACGCTTCGCTGAACGGCGGCGCGGCGCTCCCGCACTCCACCGAGCTGTGGCAGGACATCGAGACGCTCAAGAAGTACGACATCGTCGTGCTGTCGTGCGAGGGCGACACCATGGCCAGTGAGAAGCCGATGCCTTCTCGCGAGGCTTTGTACGAGTACCTCTCGCTGGGCGGTCGCGTCTTCGCCTCGCATTTCCACCACATCTGGTTCTCCGGCGGCCCGCAGGCCGTGCAGAGCGTCGGTACTTGGCGGACGCGGACGGATCCGCTGCGTGAGAGCGGCACCTTGCCTGCCACCGTCGACCAATCCTTCCCCAAGGGTGCCGCCCTGGCGCAGTGGCTGGTGAACGTGGGCGCTTCCACCACGCTCGGCACGCTGGACGTGAACATGCCGCGCGACAACATCCAGGCCGTGGATCCGATGCTGGCGCGCGAGTGGATTACGCTCGAGAACCCCCGCGCTTCCGGCATGGGCATGAGCAAGTCCGTTCAATACATGTCGTTCAACGCTCCGGTCGGCGCACCCGAAGAAGAGGTGTGCGGCCGCGCGGTATTCACGGGCCTGCACGTCTCCACCACGGTTGAAGACGAAGAGGAGCAGCCGCCGGGTTTCCCGCTCTCGTGCACGGGCACGGAGCTGTCGCCAGAAGAGAAGGCCGTCGCCTTCATGCTGTTCGATCTCTCGAGCTGCGTGCAGAGCGACGAAAAGCCGCCGCAAATTCCCAAGTGAGGCGCGGCGCGCGGTGCCCAAAAGGAGGCTCAGCGCCTCCTTTTGGGGCTTGCTCAGGCTCCTAGTTGTCGTCCCACAGGCGGATGCCGCCGGTCATGCCCTCGAC
The DNA here is from genome assembly GCA_023411445.1 of Pseudomonadota bacterium. GTDB lineage: Bacteria > Myxococcota_A > Polyangia > Polyangiales > Polyangiaceae > PMG-095. Next base: position 7,531 of record JAEYOT010000556.1, on the reverse strand, counting down.
GTTGTCGAAGAGCCGCACGTTGTCCGGCAAGTCCACCTTGATGTGCGTGGCGTTGCCGCCCCCGATGTGCAGCTTGTCGTAGTTGAAGATGGCGGAGAGCAGCTCCACCATCTCACCGACGCGCTTGCTCCATTTGTTCTTGCCGTGCTCCTTGAGCTCCGCGTCGCTCAGGCGCTCCTCGTACGTCTTGTCTTTCTGGAACGGGTGGTGACCCAGCTCCAGGTTGGGCACCAGGTGGCCGTTCAGGAACAGCGCGGCGCCGACGCCGGTGCCCAAAGTGAGCACCATCTCGACGCCCTTGCCGTCGATCACGCCGTAGCCCTGTAGGTCCGCGTCGTTGAGCACGCGCGTGGGGCAGCCAGTGATGGCCTCGAGCTCCGCCCGGAGGTTCTGGTTCGCCCACGCTGGATCCAGGTTGGGCGCGTTCAGGGTGATGCCGTTCTTGACGATGCCCGGAAAGCCGACCGACACGCGCTGGAAGGAGGGTTGCCTTTGGACCATCGAACGGATGAGCTTGAGCACCGCTTGCGGCGTGGCGGGCTTGGGCGTGAGCTCGCGCGCCCGCTCGTTCACCGGCTGGCCTGCCGCATCCAGCACGATCATTTTGATGCCCGTCCCGCCGATGTCGATGCTGAGGGTGCGCGGTTGCTCGCTGTTTCCCGCCCTTTTCAGTAGGGCTTGGCAGGTGGCGATGCGAGGTTCAGGTCGGGGGCGGGAGCGATAAGGAATCGGCATGGTGGTGGGAGGCGTTTTTTCCGGGGCGGAGTATGTTACAGATTTTGGTGGTGAAAGCTCGCCCATTGCGCGACCTTCGGGCGCGCGCGCTCCTGGTGCTGCTGGGTGCAGCCCTGGGGAGCGCCGTGGCCTTGTCGCGCCGTGAGCCAGCCGCCGATGCGGTTGCACCGCTTTCCGCGCCGCCGCTGACGGCTGCTGTGCCCCCCCCGGTGGACGACGCAACGGCGATGGCGGAAGCGCGTTGCCGCGCGCTCTTGGCCGAGGAGCGCCGAGCTTTGGCGCTGCCAAGCCCAGCCGTGAACGACCCGGAGCTGCGCGCGCAGCTGCTCGGTCGCACCAAGGCCGTGCCGGTAGCGTTCCTCGCGTCACCGAAGGTCCCGACAGGCGGTGACGAGGCGGCTCAGCTGCGGCAGGAGCTGGCTCGGCGCCCGGGTCACGACACGTTCGGCAGGATCGTGGGCAAGGTGCGCACGCGGCCGGAGCTCGCGCGCGCCGTGTTCCTACGTGAGGGGTACCTGTACACGGACAGCCCGGAGCTAGCCTCGCTGTACGGGGCGCTCACGCTCTCGCTGCTCTTTCGCGACCATGATTTGCGCATCGAGCGCGGCGCAGAGACGCTCGCAGCGCGCCGGCTGAACGACGGTGACTACGAGTACAGCTCGGGGCCGGAGCAGGGCAAGCGCGCCAAGCTGCTGCTCTTCGATCGCGTTCACGCCGCCGAGCACGACCCGGGCTTGCCGCTGCACGCGGACTTGCAGCCGCTCTCGCGCCAGCTCGGCTTCGACGAGCTGGCCATCGAGCGGCTCACGCCGCACGGGCTGAGCGTGCAGGCCATTTACGGTACCCGGCGGGTGCCCACGCTGCTTCGGGTGGACCACGGCAAGGCGGTGCTCGAGTGTGAGGTGCTGGGAGCGGAGCGTGAGCACGTGCTGGCCCACCGCGCGGAGGCGGAGCGGGCGCATCGCGTGCAGTCGCAGCTGCTCGCGGTGATCCATGAGCAAGTCGATGAGGGCTTGCCGTTCGACGAGCCGAAGACCGAAGACGGGCAGCAGGACGGCCACCTCAGGCCGGAGTGGCGCCGCGCTTACCTGTGCGGCAGCTCCAGCTACGAGTTCAACGGCGATCGCTACCAAGTGTTCGATTCTTCGGGCCGCCCGCGCCCGCCGCAGGTGTGCATCGACTTCGTGCTCGACACGTTCGAGCGCGCCAGCGGTACGTGGTGGCGCAGCCGTGACTTGCCGCGAGAGCGCGTGCTGGGGCGACTGCGCTTCGACCGCGCCTCAATCGCCAACCCTCGCAGCGTCGAGCGCTTCATCGAGTTCGCGCGGGCGCAGCCGGAGTCCTTCGACGTGTGGGAGCCGCCACCGGAGGCGCGGGTGCCGCTGCGCCAGCGCCAGCAGTTCTTCGCCAGCTTGCACCGTACACGCCACCAGTACCGGAAGGGGGACGTGGTGGCGATCTTGGGCCCGCGCGCCGACGAAAAGCTGCACTACCATTCGTTCTTCATCGTCGAGAAGGATCCGCTCTCCGGGATGCCGACCGAGGTCGCGGCCAACGCTGGGCGGCCCCGCATCCGCAGCTGGGAAGGCGAGATGTCCAATGCCCCACGCCGCAGCATCGTGGCCCGAATCAGGCCTCGGCAGCTGTGGCTCGAGTCCATCATGCCGCCGCTTTCCGGCGTCTCGGCCGACTCACCCGCGGACGCTCCGACGCGTAGTGACGGCGTTTCGCCCGTTCCCGAGCCCACGGCCGGCTAGGGGAGGCCCAAACTGCTTGACGTAGCTCGCGATATCGCGAAAAACGCGGGGGCTACGCGTCTTTGGAGGCCCCTGCTTTGAGTGAGTCACAAAAGCCCCCGGTAAAAATCGCCTTGCTCGGCTGTGGGACGGTCGGCGGCGGCGTGCTGCGCCTGCTGGAAGACAACCGCGAGTTCCTAGCCTCCCGCATCGGCGCCGAGCTCGAGGTCACGCACGTGCTGGTGCGGGACCTCAACAAGGGGCGCGTGAAGGAGTGCCGGCGCGAGTGGCTCACTAACGACCCGGAGCGCATCTTCGGCGATAGCTCGGTGGACTTGGTGGTGGAGGTGATCGGCGGGGAGAACCCGGCGCGCCAGTACCTGGAGCGCGCGCTGCAGACCGGCCGCTCCGTCGTGACCGCTAACAAGTACCTCATCTCCAAACACGGCACGGAGCTCGTGCGCGCCGCGATCGAGAACAAGGTGGACCTGGCCTTCGAGGCCTCCGTCGGCGGAGGCATCCCCATCATCCGCACGCTGCGCGAGGCGCTCGCCAGCGACACGGTGTCCAGCGTTCACGCCATCCTCAACGGCACCTGCAATTACATCCTCACGCGCATGCGGCAGGACAGCTTGTCCTTTGCGGAGGCGCTGAAAGAGGCGCAAGAGCTCGGCTACGCCGAGGCGGACCCGACGCTCGACGTGGGCGGTGGGGACGCGGCGCAGAAGCTGTCAGTCGTCAGCATGCTGGCCTTCGACGCCAGCATCGGCACCGATCGCTTCTTGATTGAGGGTATCGAGCGCGTGGAAGACATCGACTTCCGCTTCGCGGATCGCTTTGGCTTCACGCTCAAGCACCTGTGCATCGGTCACGATCGCGGCGAGCAGGTGGAGCTGCGCGCCCACCCGGCCTTGGTGCCCAAAAACAGCGTGCTGGCCAACGTGGACGGCGTGCTCAACGGCGTGTTCTTGATGGGCCGCGCGCTGGGCCCGTGCTTGCTCGTCGGCCGCGGCGCTGGCGACATGCCCACCGCCGTCAGCGTCGTGGCGGACATCGTGGACGTCGCGGCCTCGCGCATCCACGGGGAGTCCGGCTTGGCCACGCGCGGCATCCAAATCCGCCCGCGTACCGTGATGCCGCAGGACGAGATTGAGACTCGCTACTACCTGCGCTTCGACGTGGGCGATCATCCCGGAGTGCTGGGTCGCATCGCGTCCGCGCTCGGCGCGGAGGGCGTCAGCATCGAGCAGATGGTGCAGGAAGGTCGCGCCAGCGGCGAGGGCGATGCCGTGCCGGTCTGCATCCTCACGCACCAGAGCAAGGAGGGCGCGGTGCGGCGCGCCATCTCCGCGATCGAGCAGCAGGCGATCTTGAAGAGCAAGGCGCGGCTGATTCGCATCGAGGACGTGTGAGCGGACCAGCTCGCCGGCTGGAGGCCGACGCGCCGCTCGGTGTGTTCGACTCCGGCTTGGGCGGGTTGACGGTGGCTGCGGCGCTGCGTCGCGCGCTGCCCCGCGAACGCATCGTCTACCTGGGGGACACCGCGCGTGTTCCCTACGGCACGCGCTCCGCCGAGACAGTCGTGCGCTACGCTCGCGGCTGCGCGCGCTTGCTGCTGGAGCGGGGCGTCAAGGCGCTGGTGATCGCTTGCAACACGGTGAGCGCCGTCGCCGTGGACATCCTGCGCGCGGAGCTGGATTTGCCCGTGCTCGGCGTGGTGGAGCCGGGAGCGCGCGCGGCGATGGAAGCGCTGGTGCGCGGTGGCGGCGCAGGGCCAATCGGCGTGCTGGGCACAGCCGGCACGGTGGCGTCCGGCGCCTATTCGCGCGCCGTGAGCCAGCTCTCCACGCGCGTGGAGGTGGTGGCGCAAGCGGCGCCGCTACTGGTGCCACTGGTGGAAGAGGGATGGCTGAGCGGCGACGTGCCGCGCCTGGCCGTCCGCCGTTACTTGGAGCCGCTCGTAGCTGCCGAGGTCAGCGTCATCGTGCTGGGTTGCACGCACTACCCGCTGCTCAAGCACGTGATCGCCGAGGTCGCGGCGGAGCTGGCTGGCCGCGTGATCCCCGTGGTGGACAGCGCGGAGGCGACGGCGAGCGCGGTGCAGGCGTGGATCGACGATGAGCGCATCGCGCCCGCCACGACCAGCCCGCTGCCGGGCGAGGAGCTGAAGCTCTTGGTCACCGATCTGCCGAAGAGCTTCGCCAGCATGGCCGAGCAGATGCTCGGTGAGGGCGCCGAGACTGTCACGCAGGTCGATCTCGGTCCGGCGTGAGCCAGCCCTGAGCTGGTTGAAGGGCTGCCACTTTCGCAGCCGAGTTTGCAGCAGGCTGCTGGGGCGGAGGTGGGTGCCGCTGTTCGAGGCGGACGCGGGAGTGTAGCGCTCAACGTGGGATGGGGATGCGGGATGCGGGATGCGGACGGTGGGAGTCTGGTCTTGCCTGGGATTGCCATTTGGCCTGCTCGGGCGCGCCGCCCCCCAGGCCCGCGGCCGGCACTGCGCGCCGGTGACCGCTTGCTGGGCGCGCGCGGTCAGCCTGGACCCGGCACGTCCTCGCACGCGGGCGTGGGGGCAGGCGTGCAGTGCGCACGTCGGAAAGGGTCACGCCATGTTGCGCATTTATCCGGTGGTCTTAGAGGTTCTGCGGCAACTGCGTCCGGTGCTGAGGCGCATTGAGCTGAGGGACAAGGATCTTGCTCGGCAGCTCCGCAGGTGCAGTGTCTCGGTGGCGCTCAACCTTGCGGAGGGCATGTACAGCCGCGGAGGCAATCGCACGGCGCGCTACCATTCGGCGCTCGGTTCGGCGCGGAAGACGCTGGCGTGCTTGGAGGTTGCGGACGCGTGCGGTTACGTCGGCGGTACAGAGGTGGCGCTTAGCGAGCAGCTAGAGCGCGTGGTGGAGCCCTTCTGCGCCAGCGGAGCCGAATAGTTCAAAGTAGCACTACGGCGCGCGCTGACGGGTTTGCCCAGAAACTGTCGGGAAAATCGCAGTTCAATCTTGAACCGTGTCGGCGTGGCGCTCAGGGGCAGCTTCCAGCCGCCTCACGGGACGATAGTTGCTACGCGCGGACGCGGATCCGCGATGAAGCGCGCGGGCGCTCAGCTCTTGGCGGCGAAGGAGAGCACTGCCATGCGCACTGCCACGCCCGCCTCGACTTGGTCCAGGATCACGGAGTGCGAGCCATCGGCGATGTCCTCCGTGATCTCCACGCCGCGGTTCAGCGGCCCGGGGTGCATCACCAGGGCGTTCGGCTTGGCGAGCGCGAGCCGTGCGGCGTTGAGGCCGAACACGCGCGCGTACTCTCGCAGGCTCGGAAACAGGGCCTGGCCCAGCCGCTCGCGCTGGATGCGCAGCATCATCACCACGTCCGCGCCTTCCAGCGCGGGCTCGATGCGCTCGAACAGGGGGCAGCCGAGCGCTGCCGCGTCTCGCGGTAGCAGGGTGCGCGGGCCCGCCAGGCGGACGTGAGCGCCCAGCATGCGCAGCAGCTTGGCGTTCGAGCGCGCCACGCGGCTGTGCAGCACGTCGCCGAGGATGGCCACCGTGAGGCCGCCCAGATCCTTGCCGCGGTGACGGCGGATGGTGAGCGCGTCCAGCAAGGCTTGGGTCGGGTGCTCGTGCATGCCGTCCCCGGCGTTGATCACGGCGGCGCGCGTGTGCTTGGCGACGTAGTCCGGCGCGCCGCTCGCGGGGTGGCGGATCACGATGGCGTCCGCGTGCATGGCGTCCAGCGTCTTCACCGTGTCGCGCAGGGTCTCGCCCTTGCTGGTGCTGCTGCTGGAGCCGCCGATGTTGACCACGTCCGCGCCCAGGCGCTTGCCCGCCAGCTCGAACGACGTGCGCGTGCGGGTGGACGCTTCGTAGAAGACGTTGATGATGGTCTTGCCGCGCAGGTCGCCCAACTTGACGATGGGTTGGCGCGTGACCTCCAACAGCTCGTCCGCCTTGTCGAGCAGGTCGTTCGAAAGCTCCGGCGTCAGGCTCTCGATGGTCGTGAGGTGAGCAAGCCGGGACGGCATCGACCGGGCTTTTACACCCTAATTCAGGAACCTTCCATCGGGACCGCGATCGTCGTCGTCGTCGTCGCGGCGGCCGCCGGGAATCGCGCGCAAACCGGCCGGGTTTGGCCGGCGCTTGCGGCGCTGGCCCTCGCGCTGGGCCTCCTTATCCAGCTGGGCGAGGCGCAGCTTGAGCCAGGCCTTGCGCAGCGGGCTGGGGTTGCCGCCGCCCAGGAGCCACCCGCAGAGCATGCCCCCGAACGGCGCGATCAACCCGGAGTGCGGCCGCGCCCCCGCGATGAGGTACAGCGTGGCGAGCCCCACCACCCAGATCACCAACATGCGCGAGGTGACGGGCAGCACGAAAAACAAGAGCACCGTCTGGTTCTTGAAGGTCAGCGCCCAGGCGATGGCGATAGCAGTCAGCGCCGGCATGAGGCCGAACCACAAGTCACCGACCAGCCGCGCGCCCAGCGGCGCCGGGAGCATGAGCTCGACGACCATCTGCAGTGCGTAGGCGAGCACTGCCGAGAGCGCGATGAAGCGCAGCAGGCGGCGCGGGCCCCAGACCTCTTCCAGCCGCGGCGTGAAGAAGTACAGACCGATTAGCGCGGTGAGCAGGTGGCTCACGCCCGAGCCGCCGATCGGATCGTGGAGCAGCGGCGCCGTGAACAAGCGCCAGACCTCGCCGCGCAAGATGGCCGCGGAGTTGCCAGCGAGCAGCTCGAAGGCCGCGCTCGAGGCGGAGCCCCAATTCATGCCGAGCGCGAAGATCAGCCAGATCACGAACACCGTCACCATGACGCCCAGCACGGCCTTGGTGGGCCGGTGGAACGCCAATGAAGCTCCAGGTCCTTCGCGCATCACAGCCTCTGCTCCCTCGTTCTAACGCAGCTCGGCCAGCTCGGCACGCGGGCGGACTAAGGCGACGAATTCTGCTCGCAAATGGCGACCGTCACGCTGCCGGGCGTCACCTCCGCGCCGCAGGTGAGCGTCGCCAGCTCCTGCTCGCCCGAGCGCACCGTTACGGTCACGGCGGCCGGGCCGGCGCTGGCGCCCAGGT
>JAEYOT010000518.1 GCA_023411445.1 Pseudomonadota bacterium | reverse complement strand
CGTCTTGACCAAGACGCTTTCGCGCGCCCATCTCGAACAACTCACATGAGCGAACTACACTAAATTCAAGCCCAAATCTGTCTCACGCGCGTTGACAATTTCCGAAGTGCGGAGCGCGCTAGGCGCTAGCATCGGTACTGAGCGCATTCGGCACTATCTTCGGTTGCTGGATATGTCCCTGCTGCTCAGGTGCGTACCGCCCGCGGAGATCAGGCTAAAACGCAACAGGGGGCCATCCAAGATTTGCTTAGTCGACCACGCATTGCGCGCCTGCTGGCTGCAGGAGGTTGTGCCGCTCGTTCCGGACGAGTTGCGCGACGAAGCCCTTTGCACATTGGCCGGACATATCGCGGAAAGCGCTGTCGGCAGCCATCTGCTGCATCTGCCCGGCCTCGGCCTCTCGCACTTCCCTGCCCGGAGCAACGCTCCTGAGGTTGACTTTGTGCTCACTGTCGGCGCCCAACGAATCCCGCTCGAGGTCAAATACCGGCGAAGGATCGACGAGACTCGGGACCTTCTGGGCCTGCAGTCGTTTATGGACACTGCCGCCAACAACGCCCCGTTTGGGATTCTCGTGACACAGCGAGCAATAAAGGTGGCGGACCAAAGGGTGCTGTGCGTTCCGCTGCCGGCGCTGCTTTCCCTGTAGCGGACCTCGGCTCCCGGTCACGGGCGCCCGTTAACAAAATTACCATCAGAAGAGGCCGCCCGGACATAGTCTGGCCGACCTTGCGTCCCGAGTTGGGGTAGTCGTCCATGCGTGCGTAGCCACACACCAAAGTTGAGCGAGCCTCATGGATGATCTGCTTGATGACCTGACCCGCGCGGCACGTCGCTGCGAGCGCGCTGCGCGCACCTTCAACGAGGGACGCTTCTCGGAGTTGAAGGACCGCATCCTCGCCGAGGTCAAAGCAGTTCATCGTGCGTGGTCGGGCTCGTGGATCGGGTACCACTCGCGCGTCTACATCCAAGGGCTGCAGCCAGCACGGGCGGGCGAACATTTCGATTCCGAGTGGGGCGCCGAAGGCGGCTTCAGCAATGCGACTCGCGGGCGGTGGACCGTCGTCGACGCGGAATCCGTCAAGCAAGAGATCTTCAGCCGCGCAGGCGTTACGGAAGCAGATCAGAAGTTCATGGAGGAAACGGCAACGCGGGGCGTTGCTCATTTCGAGGAAGTTCGAAATGAGATCCTGCCGACACTAGACGCCGTGCTCAGCGGCAAGACTGACGCAACGCTGCGCCGAGTGCGCGACGAGATCGATTCACTGGAGCCGTCAATCTCACAGCACAAAATCTTGCAGGTCGGCATGCCCAACCAAGTCATGTCGAGGGACAGTACCGCAATTGCGGAAGGTCTGAAGGCACCGGCGCACCTCGAGCTACAGGCGAAGATCCTTTCTCAAGCATCGCCGGGAGCCAGCCTAGTCGACCTCGCCAAGCACGCGAGGTACCTCGTTACCTACTTGCAAAAGGGGATGAAAATGTCGGGCAAAAGCATTGCGCGTACTGAGGGCAAGATCTTCATCGGACACGGGAGGTCCGCCGTCTGGCGTGACTTGAAGGATTTCATTCAGGACCGCCTGAGGTTGACGCCCGACGAATTCAACCGGGAGCCGACCGCGGGGCTCTCGAACAAGGAGCGCCTGGAGGCGATGCTCGATGACGCGACGTTCGCGTTTCTAGTCATGACCGCCGAAGACGAGCTCGCTGATGGCAAGGTCGTCGCCCGAGCGAACGTGATTCATGAGGTTGGCCTCTTCCAGGGACGGCTCGGATTCGAGCGCGCGATCATCCTGCTCGAGGAGGGCTGCGAGGAATTCTCGAACATCGTCGGCCTTACCCAAATTCGGTTCCCAAAGGGGAACATCAAGGCCCAGTTCGAGGAGGTTCGGCGTGTGCTCGAGCGTGAGCGAATCCTAAAGATGTGACGACCTGTGCCCCCCCCGCTGACGTCCCGATGGACGGCCGGGGGCCGGGAGCATGTCCCCGCCTGTCTCGCTTACGGTCCGGGTGCGCCCATTCCCTCAGCGTGCGCGGCCAGCGCCGAGCCGCTTTCCGGAAGACCGCGATCATCGCCTCGACGGTCCTGGAATGTCTAGGCCTTTCGCGCTGCGCAGCGCCAAAGCTTGAAGCTCCTCATTGGCTACGGCAAGCCGCAAGGCGCGCCCGAAGCTCGGCCACGAGGACTAGCGTCACGTTGGCCGGTTGTTGCCGCGCACGCTGCCTGATGGCGATTCGAGCAGGCTGGGTGATGGGCATTGGCGCCGATGCGCGGTGGCTGCCACAAAAGATGATGGCCATCACGTAGTCCGGCGGGGGCGCGCCAGAGCAGCGATGGCCATCGGGTAACGCGACCGATGTGGGATTAGTCTTCGGTCGCCGCCTCCTGCTCGCCGAAAACACGGACAACGAGCTCGCGGTCGACTGCGCGGAGCTTTCGCCGCGCGGCGAGCTTGATGGCCTCGGTGGCGATGCGGTCGATGTCGCGCAGGCGGCCGTGGGTTTCCTCGTGGATGAGGGCGACGGCGTCGGAGGAGAAGAGCTCACGCTCCGAGCCGGCATGTTTCAGGCGGTGGCCGATGTACTCGGCGGTGTCGCCCGGTGTGGCCTCGCCGAGAGAGAGGCGGGTGTGGATTCGGGACCAGAGCGAGCGATTCTTGGCGAGGGTGAGCCGCTGCCGGGTCTCCGGCAAACCGACGAGGACGAGGGAGAGCAGCGCCTTGGAGTCGCACTCATAGTTGGCCAGGATGTGCAGGTGGTCGAGCACGTCTTGGTGGAGCAAGTGCGCCTCGTCGATGAGCAGGACGGGATGCACCTTCTCGGCGCCGAGCTGTTCGATGTGGGTGCTGATCGCGAAGAAGACGGCTGCCGCCGTGGCGCTTGGGGAAAGACCGAGCGCGAGGCAGACGTGGCGGTAAAAGTCGCGCCGACCGAGCGTCACGTTGTGGCAGTAGGTGAGCCGGAAGCCGTCCTGCGGCAGTCGATGGCGGAGCGCTCGCAGGACGCACGTCTTGCCGACACCAGGCTCTCCGGCGAGCACCGCGTGGCCCCGATCGCGACAAGTCTCGACGAGGGTTTCCACGGTGGCTTTTCGCGACGAAGGGACCCACAGCTCGCTGTCGGCGATCTCCTTGGTAAACGGTGCCTCGCGCAGGCCAAAGTGGGAAAGCCAGCGGCTCATCGGTCACCTCCGCCGTCGTGGCCGCGCTTGAGGAGCGCGTTGAGCAGAGCACCCGGTGGATCGAAAGGCACGTCGAGGCCCTGTTTGGGGCGGTTGGCCGCAGGCCCTGCCTTCTTCCGACGGGCGTTTTCCTCGGGATTGACGGGCCCGAGGAGGTAGCGCTCTTCCTCGTGCTCGATCCATGGATGCGTCGAGACGTCGAGCAGCGAGCGGGCGACAGTGACGACCTTTCCGGCGAGGAAGCCCGCGCGCGTCTCGAAGGTAACCCCGCCGATATCCACGGTGCCGTCGTTGCGGACGCGGCGGCGGCCGCGGACTGTGAGCGCGAAAGCGAGCTCGTCGTCCGTCACTGGCTTCTCGTCGCGCGGCGCGGTCTCGTACACCTGGGCGGGCGTCTTGCCCATCAGCGAGGCGTGCGGCGAGACGTGATAGTGCTGACCGAGGAAGGCGAGCAGCCGGACCTGCACGTCCTGCAGGCTGCCGGGCGTGCCGAGGTGATCGAGGCAGCCCTCGCGCAGTGTCCGCCAAAAGCGCTCCATTTTCCCTCGGGCCTGAGGGTCTTCGGCCTCGGCGTGGAGCAGACCGACGCCGAGCCTCGCGCAGAGCGTCTGAAGCACCTCGCCCCGGTAGGTCGAGCCGTTGTCGAGATAGAGCGCACCAGGACGGCGACCCGTGTCGCGCATGCCTTTCACCATCAGCGCGAGCATCTCGACTTCTCGCTCGGTCGTTGCCGCTTGGATTGCGACAATGTACCGGCTGTGATCGTCGAGCAGCGCGTGGATGCGCAGAGGCACTACGCGGTCACCAAGCTTCATGGCCGGCCCGTGGCACACGTCCGAGTGCCAGAGCGCGTCGGCCCGATCGGCCTGCCAGCGAAGTCGGACGCGCCCATCGGCCGCATCGAGATTAACTCGCTCGAGGCCGTGCTCCTGATACAGCCGTCGCAACGTGGACGGGCTCACCGCGCCCTTCTCCACGCGCCCGTCGAGCTCGAGCGTGCGCAAGATCAACGACGCCGTGGCTCTGGGGTGCTCGCGGCGGATGTCGAGCAGTAGGGCGCGTTGCTCCGGGGTGAGCTCGCGTGCGTGGCCTATGTCCGAGCGACGCCGTGGCCTGAGCGCGTCGAGCCCGCCGCGCTTGTACTCGTAATACCAGCGCTCGATCGTCGGCGCCGAGTACTGCCGCCCGAGCGCTGATGCCGGCGGGCGGTGCCACTTCGTCGCGATCGCGCGGATCTCGTCCGCGAGCTCGCCGTGGTCCTTAAAATCGCGGGCAAGCAGCGGCCCGATGACCTGCACGCGGAACAGAGCGACCCGCTCGGCGTGGTCCTTGGGTCCGAGCTTTTCGCCGTCTTCAATGATGCGATCCATCGTTTTTCTCCTGCGCTCCCGAGGTGGGCGGCGCGGATGGATCGCTCGCACCGAGCGAGCCTGCTCGGCAGACGCTAGGTCTGGTGGATGGGGTTGGGGCGGGCCTCGAACTTTCGGTGCCATCGCTCATCGTGCGCGGGCGAAGCGCCCGCCGAAGAAGGCATCACGCGGCACCGCACCCGTGGGCAGCGGTGCTTGGGAGGCGAGCCACGAGGCGAGACGCCTGGCCTGCTCCCGCAGCGTGCCGCTCGAGCCCGAGCCCGGCATGCCAGAGCCGAAGAGCCGCGCCCCTTGAGTCGCCCACCGCCGCAGCGACGACCACTGCTGCGGCGCCGAGACGCCCCGCGCCGTCGCTGCGCTTACCGCCTGGCGCACTCGCTCGGCCGTCTCCTGGGCGTATCCCCACAGCGCCAGCGCGTAGCCGATGGCGTCGAGCGTGTACCGCAGCGCGCGTCCCACGCCGCGGGGCACCACGACCAGCACCGCTTCGCAGGACCGGCAGCGGTACCGCCGCGCGACCACCGTCGTGGACGTCGGAGCCTCGCCCGGCAAGCTCGGCCCCTCCACGTCACGGCTGCGAAGCCCGTGGCCGACGACTCCGACAGCTCGGCCAGGCTCGTGGCCCGCGGCGCCACAGGCTGGGCACCTCGCCGGCCGCGCCGCCGCGCAAGACGGCGGCCTCTCTGCCCAAAACTTGACGTCGACCGAGGATTGGATGATTCGTGTGTCGCTTCGCTGGATTGTCGTCAACTGCCTTCGGCGGAGCGCGGCGGGAGAAACGGTGCGCTAACACCGCCCGCCAACTTTTTGTCCGAGCACTGCGCCCGGATGTCTTCTCCGGTGCGCCCTCTACGACGCGGAGCGCAGTCCGGGCCAGAAACGCGCAAGCTCCGCGCGGGCGGCCCCCCTCCAGCCTGCGCCATCTCCCTCACGCAGCCTGCGCGAGATCCATCGTCCGTCCCTCAGCTACGTTGCTCGGTAACAGATGGCGACATGAGCGAGCGAAGAGTCGTCACGGATGGCCTTCTTGAACGGCTCGTGCATGTCACAGGCAAACAGCCGGATGTCAGCCTTCTGGGCGGCGCTCAGCGTGTCGAGCCAGCTCTTGAGGGTCTCGCTACCGCGGCCATAACCGATCCAGAGGGGGACGCCGGTTTCCAGGTTGCTGACGATGGTGACGAACTTCTCCTTTCGGTGGTGCCGGCGCCCGAGCCATTTTTCGTCGACACCGACTTGGCGCAGGGGAGTGGGTGGCTGATTCCGGTCCCAACGCCGGATAGCGTCCAGTTCGGCGCGGCGAACCGTGTGCCAACTCAGGCCCCACTTGGTGGAAACGTGAACCAACGGCATGGAGAACGCGTCCAGGGCCAGGTGCTGCTGGAGTCGCCGGGTCTGCCGCTGGTAAGGCTCCGCCCACGCCAACAGCTCTACCGCTCGCGCCCCGCAGCGCTGGCAGGCGAGGCGCCACGGTGCATACTCGATCACGACCCGGTGCCCGCTGCACGGCACG
>JAEYOT010000465.1 GCA_023411445.1 Pseudomonadota bacterium | reverse complement strand
ATGCTGCCGCGCGTCTCCACGTACTTGGTGGCGCCTTGTGCTAGCTCCGCGAACGAGGCGAACAGCTGCTTGCCCGCCAGCGCGTCGTGCTCCAAGTCACTGCGGAGGATGGTGCCCTTGGTGTCCGCCATCAGGAAGAAGGTGCTCTTGGCGATGCGTAGATCCTGCACGCGGCTGCGCGCTCGCTCGAGCGCCTCTTTCGCGTCAGTCGCGTTCTCGGCGGCCTTGGGATCAGCCAGGAACGCTTCCAGTTGCTTGGCACCCTGTGGCAATCCCTTACGTATTTCTTCGACGTCGGTCTGCGCGGCCTTGGCCAGGAGCTCCACGTGCTCCCGCGCCTTCTTTCGGCTGACTTCGCTCGTGTTCGTACACCCGAGGAGTAACAGCACGGAGAGCGAGATTTTCGCAGCGCACAGGAGTGTAGGCAAACGTCGCATGCGCGCATCCTGCCGCGGATCGAGCTTCGTCACAATTGTGAAACCGTGCCCAGGCTCGCCGTGCGGATTTGCAAGGTAGCGCGGCGACGCGCGCCTCGAACTTCCAAGGGTGAGAAGTTGCTGCCAGCGCAGCATCAGGAAAAACGCTGGGCATGGGTGCGGCGTGCTCACGCGATTCGCGAGTGCAACTTTGCAATGGTTTAGTCAAAATTTCGCCGCGCAGCAGTTGCTCGTGACCAGACGTTCGAGCGGTGTACGCTTGGCTTTGGTGATTGGTGGTGTGAGCGAGAGCGGCGCGAGGTGGCAACCTGTGGTTGGGCAAAGATCGCAGAACAAAAAGACGAGCGATGGTGGCGCTTTCGTCACCCTGCAAGGTGATGAAGATCGCGCGCGCGGCGCTGGCTTGCTGAGGATAAGAACCTGGCAAGAGTAACTTCACCCGAACCAGGGTCGTCGATGCCTCGCAGTAACCGACTTTCGGACGCCCCGCCGCGCCCCGAGCGTGGCACCTCGACGCGGGATTCGTTCTTCTCCTTTCGGCAGCTGGTGGATCCGGAGGAGCTCTCGGTCGTGTTCCAGCCGATTGTGGAGATGCAGACCGGGCGCCTGTTCGCGCACGAGGCGCTGGTGCGCTGCTCGCGCCCGGAGCTGAGCAATCCCCTGGTGCTGTTCGAGCGCGCGGTGGAGGCGGGTTGCGTGGGGCGGCTCGGCCGCATGATCCGCGACATCGCGGTGCCGCTCTCCGGGGCGCGGCCCGTGTTCATCAACGTGCACCCGCAGGAGCTGCAAGAGGCGTGGCTGGTCCGCCCGGACGACCCCATCTACTCGCACGAAGCGGAGGTGTTCTTGGAAGTGACCGAGTCCGTCCCGCTGTCGCACTACGCGCTGTGCCTCAGCGTGCTGCGCGAGGTGCGGGCGCGCGGCGGCATCCAGCTGGTGGTGGATGATCTGGGCGCGGGCTACTCCAACCTCAAGCGCATCGCTGATCTGGAGCCGCAAGTCGTCAAGCTCGATCGCGGGCTGATCCTGGGCGTGGACCAGAGCGTGCGCCAGCGCCAGCTCGTCGCCAGCGTCGTGCGGCTGTGTAACGATCTCAAAGCGCAGGTCGTGGCTGAGGGCATCGAGACGGAGGACGAATTCTCCGCGCTGCGCGACACGGGCGCGCATTTCGGTCAGGGCTTCTTGTTCGCGCGGCCCGCGTACCCGATGCCGGCGGTGAGCTGGCCGCCGAGCGCTCCTCGCCGCAAGCTCGAGAGCTTCACGAACGAGTAGCGCGCCGGCGGCTTCGTGCCAGCGCTGGCTGCGCTCAGAGCAGCTCTTGCGCGTCGCTCAAGATCGCTTCCACGTGTCCGTTGACCTTCACGCCGCGGTACGCCTTCTTGATCGTGCCGTCGCTGCCGACCAAGAAGGTGCTGCGGACGATGCCCATGTATTCCTTGCCGTAGTTCTGCTTCAGGGCCCACACGCCGTAGGCGCTCGCGAGCGTCTTGTCCGGGTCAGACAAGAGCGTGAACGGTAGGCCGTATTTCTTGCCGAATTTGGCGTGGCTTTTCTCCGAATCCGGGCTCACGCCGAGCACGCGGATACCCTGACGGCCGAAGCGCGCGAAGTTGTCGCGGATGTCGCACGCTTCCTTGGTGCAGCCGGGCGTGTCGTCCTTCGGGTAGAAGTAGAGCACGTAGGGCTTGCCGGCCAGATCGCTGGACGACACCTTCGCGCCCTTCTCGTCGCTGAGCTCGAACTCCGGTGCGCGGCTGCCCGCCTCCGGTGCGGACTTGCTGGCGAGCACCTTCACCGCCTGCTGTGCTGCCGCTTGCACGACCTTGGCGGCGGCGCGTTTGACTGTCTTCACGAGTGACTCCGTGGTCGTCGGCGCAGCCTTCTTCGCCGGCTTGGCCTTGGCCTTGGTCGCCTTGCTCGCGGCGGCTTTGGCGCTGGGCTTCTTCGCGCTCTTGCTCGCTGCTCCGGCAGCGGGCTTCTTCGCGCTCTTGGCTGGTGGCTTCTTCAAGGTCTTGGCTGCGGTCTTCGCAGCGGGTTTCTTCGCGGTCTTGGCTGCTGGTTTCGCGGCAGCTCGAGTCTTGGACGATGCGGTCTTTTTGGGGGCGGCCATCGGGGGAGGTCCTCCTGCCGGCTTACTTGACCATGATCGTTCGCAAACTCACCATGAAAAGCTCATTCTTTCCCTGCTCCTTCGCCCAGATGCTCACCTCGTACCGCCCCGCCTTCGGCTGGGGACCGAGGCCGACCTGGATTTCGAACTTCTGACCGTCCACCTTCACCGGCTTGGGTGTCTTGAAACCAGGCGGGAAATACAGCGTTTCCGGCGGCGGGATGCGGTACACGTTGGTCGCGTTCAGCTGCTTGGGCGTCTGCGGCTGGGGTAGGTCGATGCGACCGATGCCCACGCCGCCAAAGCGCAGGGGCGGGCGGATCTCGCCCGAGACGTCGAGCGTGACGTTGCGCGCGGCAGCTCGCGGGAGCTCGCTGTAGTCGCCCCAATCGTCGACGAACTCTTGCGCCAGGCAGGGTTGGTTGACGGCCGCGGGTTGCGCTAGGCCGATCCCGACGCGATGGTGCGTGGGCTTGAGGATGTTGCGGCGGTGCCCGTCGTTTGGCGGCACCTCGTCCATGAACATCTTCTGCAGCTGCTCCAGCATGACCGGGTCGTAGCGTGGGCTCGCATCCAGCTCGCGCGGCACACCGTCGAACAGACAGGCCACGTTCTCCTGCACCAAGTCGCTCCCGCCAGCCTCCGTCTAGCGCTGCTCCGGCACGGAGCCGTCGGTGCCCCAGAGCG
>JAEYOT010000384.1 GCA_023411445.1 Pseudomonadota bacterium | reverse complement strand
GCTCACGCAAGCGCGCAGCAGCGAGGACGTCGCTGAGCTGTGTGAGCTGTACGAGCGGCTGAGCAAGCTCGATCGCGCCCGCGGCGACACCTCCAGCGCCCTGCTGTGGCAGACGGCGATCCTGGAGAAGGCACCGAACCACCTGGCTGCGCTGCGGCGCGTGGAGCACCACTACATCGGCGCCAATCGCCTGGAGGAGCTGGAGCCCATCGCGGCGCGCCTGGCAAAGCTCACCCACGGCGCAGAGGCAGACGCGCACGCGCGCGTGGCCGCGCGCATCCGCGTGCGGAGCGGCGCCTGGAGCAGCGTCATGCCGCTGGTCGCCAGCGCTTTGGAGCAAGAGCCGCCGCGGCTGTGGGCGCTGCGCATGCTGGAGGCACAGGCGCGCGCGGCGGACGACCCGGCGATGACGCTGGCGGTCACCCAGAAACTGCAAGAGCGCACCCCGCGCCCCGCCGACAAGGCCACGTTACTGCTGCGCGGCGCCGAGGCCGCCGCGCGGCTGGGACAGCCGGAGCACGCGCAGCTGCTACTGGAGCGCGCGCTCCAGCTCGTGCCAGACCATCAAGTCGTGCTCACCACCTTGGCCGAGGTGCTGGAGACGCGCGGGGACTACCGCGCCTCTGCGCGCGCGCTGGAAGCGCTCGCCGACGTCAGCGGCGTCGACGCGCACAAAGTGAGCGCGTGGCACCAAGCTGCCGTGCTCTACCTGGACAAGGCCAACGACAGCGAGCGCGGGCGCGCCGCGCTGGAGAGCGCCGTCGCGCTCGACATCACCAACGAGGACGCGGTCGTGCGGCTGCAAGCGCTGTACGTGGCCGCCGGCGAGCGCGAGAAGCTCGCTCGCCTGCTGCAGCGGCGCTTGGCGCACACCACCGATCCCGACGAGCGCGTCGCGCTGGAGGTGACTCGCGGTCGTGCGCTGTTCGAGGTGGGTGAGCGTGCTCAGGCCAAGGCCGCGCTGGCGGCTGCGCTCGGCGAGAGCCCAGATCACGTCGAGGCGCTGTCCGCGTTCGCCGATCTGTGCGTCGATGAAGGCGACTGGCACGCGGCCGAGCAAGCGCTGATTCGCCTCGTGCGTCACGTGCCCGAGCCCGCGCGCCAGGCGCAAATCTACCGCCGGCTCGGCGAGCTGTACGACACGTCGCTGCCCAACCCGGAGCGCGCCGAGCTCGCCTACCGGGAGGTGCTCAAGCGCGAGCCGGAAGACGACGCCTCCGTGCAGCGACTGCTGCAAGTGCTGGGTCGGCGCGGCGAGGCCGATAGGGCCGTGGAGCTCGCGACCGAGTTCTTGAGCCGCGCCACCACGCCGGAGACGAAGCGCCAACGCACGCTGACGCTTGCCATCGTCGTGGAGCAGCTGGCGGGCGATCGCAAGAAGGCGGAAGCCATCCTCGACAAGGCGCGCAAAGAGGCGCCGCTGGATCACAGCGTGCTGCGCGCGCTCGTGGAGATGCACCAGCGCGCCGGCGAGCAGCGCGCCGCAACCGTCTTGCTGGACCGCGCCGCGACGGACGCGCGCCGCGCGCTCTCGACCGGCCGCTTCGATCCAGCCCTGTTCGAGATGCTCGCCTCCGTAGCGGAGCTGCGCGGCGCGCACGACGCGGCCTCGCTCGCCACCGCCACGCTGCTGGCGCTCTCGGGCGAGGACATGCCCATCGCGGCTATCGGCCAAGCAGCGGGCGACCTGCGGCTGGACGACCAGCTCGCTCCGGATCTGATCACGCCCGCCCTGCGCGCACTGCTCAAGAAGGCGGGCGGCTTGCTGGACGCCGCCTTCACCGTGGACTTGCGCGCGATCAAGGCCGCGCCGCTCCCGCCCGCGTCGGCGCCGTTCGTCGCGTTCGTGCAGAACGTAGCCCAGTCGTTCGGGCTGCGCGGGCTGGAGGTGCTGGCGTCACCGGCGATCGGTCCAGTGTGCCTGCCGGTCAGCAGCACCCCCCCGGTGCTGGTCTTCGGCCAAGGCCTGCTGGACCACGCCGACGACGCCGCGCGCTTCTTCTTGCTCATGCGCTGCCTGAAGGTGCTGCAAGCCCGCGCGGCAGCGCTCTCGCGCACCCCGCCGATCGAGTTGCCAGCAGTGATCAGCGCCTTCCTGTCTTTGTTCGCCAGCAATTGGTCGCCGCAAGGCGTCGACGCGAGAAAGCTGGCGGACGCGCAGGCGCGGCTCAGGCAAGCCATGACGATGCCGCTGGACGACGACGTGCCCGTGCTGGCGCTGGAGGTGATCGGCACACTGGGCAACCGCCTGAGCCAGCTCGGCATCGCCATCCATCAGTGGGGCGACCGCACCGGCCTGCTCGCGGTCGGCTCCCCCAGCTCCGCCTGCGCGGGTTGGCGCTGGTCGCCGGGCAACTCGCAGGGCCGCCCAGCGGTCCCGAGCGCGTCAAATGGGTGATCCGAAACCCCGAAGCGCGGGACCTCGCCGTCTTCAGCGTCTCGGAGAACTACGCGGAAGCCCGCGCGCGTCTCGGCGTCGGGCGCTGACCCGAAGCCAACGTCGGCTACCTCACGCTGAACGTGGTGACGGCGCTGCGTCGACCGTCTGCGACCACCTCGACGCGGTGCTCACCCGGTGTCAGGCGCCACGGCAGGCGGAAGGGCGGCCGGAGCTCCGCGCTGGGGCGGCCGTCGAGCTCGAAGCGCACGGTTTTTGCGCTAGCTTCCGCCGCGAGCACGATCTCCTGGCGAGCGGGTCCATCCGGATCGATGACGAAGCGTTGGTGCTCACGCGGGAAGGTGACGCGCGGCGCGCCGCTCGCCGCCGCTACGACCCCGCACCCGACGGCTCGCTCCACGATGGGACGCCCAGCCGCGCGCGCCCAAGCCAAGTACTCGCCGCCGTAGCGCTCGAGCACGCGCTCGCCACCCGCGCATTGCACGCGCACGTGCAAGTCACAACGCTCAGCGGGGAGCCCACCGCGCGCGACCTTCTCGCGACGGCGGTGCGGGCAGGCATCACCCGGCGCCTGGCCGCTCAGCGCGCACACCTCCGTCGAGCCGAGCAGGCTCTCGTCGTAGAGCGGCACGGGGCTCCGGCCGCGCATGGCCGCCAGCATCAGCCGGCGAAACACCGGGCCTGCCACGGTCACGCCGCTCGCGTCGCGCAGCGGCGAGCCATCGAAGTTGCCGACCCACACGCCGACCGTGACCTCGCGTGTGTAGCCCACGGCCCAGTTGTCTCGAAAGCCCTTGGAGGTTCCGGTCTTGGCCGCCACCGGAAACGGCAGCGCCAGCACCGAGTCCCGCCCGAAGCCCGCAGCGCGCGCCGCGTCGTCCGCCAAGATGTCCGTGATCAGCGCTGCCAGCTCAGGCTCGAGCACGCGGCGCGACGCGCCCGGCTCGGCTTGCTCGAGCAGCAGCCGCGCCGGCGTCAGCTCACCCCCGCGCGCCAACGCCGCATACGCGCGCGTAACCTCGAGCAGCGTGACCTCGCCATCGCCCAGCGCCAAGCCCACGCCGTAGTGCTCAGCGTCGCGGTCGAGCGACGCGAAGCCAAAGTCGTGCAGTGTGCGCAGCAGCCGCTCCGGCCCCAGCCGCGACGACACCTCCAGCGCCGGCAAATTCAGCGAGCTGCCCAGCGCCTGACGCAGCAGCACCGGGCCGCGGAAGCGCTGGTCGTAGTTGCGCGGGTTGAAGCTGCCCGATGCGGTCGTGAACGCGCGCGGCAGATCCGGTAGCAGCGTGGCGGCGCCGTAGCCCAAGTCACGCATGGCCGCCGCGTACAGGAAAGGCTTGAGCGCCGAGCCGGGCTGCCGGCGCGCGGTGACGCCGTCGTTGGCGCCGCTGCGCTCGGAGTCGAAGTAGCCCGGCGAGCCCACGTAGGCGAGCACGTCGCCGCTCGCGTTATCCAGCACCAGCAGCGACAGCGCGCTGCCGTCGTGGCGCTCGAGCTCGCTGACGGCTGCTCGCGCGATGCTCTCAGCCTCCCGCTGCAAATCGCCGGCGAGCGTGGTCCTGAGCGCACGCGCGCGCTCAACGCCCCCACCGTGTCGCAGCGCGAGCGCGAAGCTGACGTGCTCGGCGCCACGCGCGACCAGCGGCTCGGCCAGCTTCATGGGCGTGAGCTCCGCGCGGGTGAGCTCCGCCGGCGTGATGAGGCCCAGCCGCTCCATGCGCGCGAGCACGCGCAGCCGTCGGCGCTCGAACAACTGCGGGCGGCGCCGCGGATCGTACAGCGAAGGAC
>JAEYOT010000361.1 GCA_023411445.1 Pseudomonadota bacterium | reverse complement strand
GCGCCCCATCCGACGCCGGCGGCGGCAAGCGCATTCCACGCTAGCGTTGGAGCCGGCGCAGCACCGGCAGGCGCGACGCCCGAGCAGGTGCTGGAGGCCGCGCTGAATCACATCAATGCGGCGGATGCGCTGCGTCTCGCCTGCGCGAGTGGCTCGCCGCAGGCACCGCAGCTTGAGCCGCGCTTCCCTGAGCAGATGGCCGCGAGCATCTTCCCTGCACTCCCGCCAGCCGATCGCGAGGAGTCGCTCGAAGGACTACTCGCGGGCCTTTCAGCGGCGCGCAGCGCCATCGGCGCGGCACCGATGCCGGTTCGCGCGCATATCTTCTATCGCAACTTGCAAGGACTATGGGCGTGCACGAACCCCGCTTGCAACCAGGTAACGCAGCCGCGCGCGGCAGGATGTCCGACTGGCGTATTGCACTACGTGCCGACGCTCACATGCGGCTGCGGTTCGAGGGTGCTTGAACTTCTCTATTGCGAAGCCTGCGGCGACGTCATGTTCGGCGGGTATCGACGCGACACCGGCAACCCCAACGAGTGGTACCTGAGCCCCGATCATCCTGATCTGGAAGCATCGCCGGACATGGCATCGATGGACCGTGATTACCTTCGCTATGGCGTGTACTGGCCAGATGCTGGCGGGGTAGGACCGGCCTCCCCGCAGTGGACTCAGGAGGGCGTTCCCCGCGCATGGCGGGCTGCCACGTTCAGCACGGCCGATGGCCGCGTCGCATTGGGCGGGCCGGGTTACCTGTATTTCGTGCCGGCGATGCACACGGCAAACCCGCCCGCCGTTGAGAGTGCAAGCCAGGCGTACCCGGCACGATGTCCGCGCTGCGACGCGGACTGGTCCCGGCGGCAAATCGGATCACCGGTGCGCACGCTACGCACTGGCTTTCAGAAGATCGCTCAGGTGCTATCGGACTCCTTGCTGCGAAGAATCTCGGAAACCGGTGCACAGCAATCGCGAAAGCTCGTCGTTTTCTCTGACAGCCGCCAGGACGCTGCCAAATTGTCGGCGGGCATGCGCTTCTCCCACTATCGAGACGCACTTCGCCAAGCGATTACCGAGGCCATCGCGGTCCAGGGAGCCGGAGCTCAAGCCTTCGCCGCGCAGAGCGCCGGACAGCCGCTGGCGCCCGATCAGCAACTCCTGGCGAACGCTTTCGCCGGAACGCACCCAGACGAAGCGTTGACGCTGGCAATGGCTGCAAATCCAGCGACGGCGCAGCTAGCCTCTCGCTCGCACACTGGCTTGACCTGCCATCTGGCGGCACAGCGCATCTTGCTGCGCGCTGCGCAAGGTCCGTTTCAACTGCCGCAGCTCGCGGCAGACGCTTCGGCGCAGCTTCTTCGCTGTGGAATGAATCCAGGCGGCTTCATTCAAGACGTGCTGTGGACCAATCCGCAGGATCGCGCCGGAAGTTGGCGTGACCTGTACGTTTGGGGCGCACCAGGTACCGTGCCACAGACCAAGGCGCCGGCGCAGTTGACGCAAGCACAGCAAGCGCACCTGCGGCGCATTCAAGAGCAATCTTTGGTCGAGACGATGGACGTGGTGTTCGCCTCGGGACGGCGCAGCATCGAATCGCTGCGTATCGCGTTTGCAACTGCCGACAGGATTGCGTTCGCGGCACCGAGCGCACTCGTGCAAGAAGCCGCGGACGGTGTGATTCGGCTTCTTGGCGCGCGGCGCCGACTATCAACCCATCGAACGGTAAGTCAACCGAATGCGCCTGGCTACGTAGTTCGCTACCTAGCGGCCATCGCGCAGCAAAACGGCTTCTTACCGGCTACGTTTACCAACGACGTTTTTGCCTATCTGGGAAACGCCGGCGTGGAGAACCAGTACATACTCCAAGTGCCGAATCTCTGCCTGATGCGAGCGGGAGCCAACTTCTTTGAGTGTCCGCAGTGCCGGCGTGTTCACCTTCATGCGTCGGGTGGCTTTTGCTTCGACTGCCAAACGCCGCTGGGAGGCGCCCAGGCGGCGGCCGGCGCACAGGTTGCGGCGGACTACTACAGCTACCTCGCGACCCAAGCGGGGCCGGTCTTTCGTCTTAACTGCGAAGAGTTGACGGGACAGACCAACAAGAGCGATGGGCGGAAGCGGCAGCGACTCTTTCAGGACATTTGCTTGCCCCCGCCCGCGGAGATTCCGGTCACTGACGCGATCGACCTGCTCAGCGTGACGACGACCATGGAGGCCGGCGTCGACATCGGCTCACTATTGGCAGTGATGATGGCCAACATGCCCCCGATGCGCTTCAACTATCAACAGCGGGTCGGCCGCGCGGGTCGGCGCGGCGCTGGGTTGTCTGTGGCGCTTACGTTGTGTCGCGGCCGTAGTCACGATGATTACTACTTCCAGCGGCCGGAACGCATCACATCGGACCCGCCACCGCAGCCCTACGTTGACATGCGCAGGGCGCCGATCCTCCAGCGGGTGCTCGCGAAAGAAGTTCTGCGGCAAGCCTTCGGCGCGTTGGGATTGTTTGCAGCGCAGGGGGGCGACAGCGTGCATGGCGAATTCGGCACTGCCGTCGAGTGGGGCAATGCACCGCTCCAGGCCGCCGCAGGCGCTCCAGCAGGAGCAACAGTTGCGCAGCTCGTCGCTGGGTGGATTCAGAACAATCCAGCGGCGATCGGACACACCTGCGACGTGTTGCTGGCGCATACGACGCCGCAGTTGCAGGCGCAGCGCGCCGCCCTCCTCGCACACATCCAGAATCAGCTCGTGGCGGAGGTGACTGCAGCAGCGAACGACCCTCGGCTGCCACAGCGAGCACTGAGCGAGCGTCTGGCAAATGTCGGAGTCCTACCCATGTTCGGTTTTCCGACGCGCGTTCGCTATCTCTTTCACGACCGGCCGGGGCCGGCCCACGAGTGGCCGCCGGAAGACATCATCGATCGCGATCTGGACATCGCGATCAGCCAGTTCGCGCCGTCGTCCGAAACCGTGAAGGATGGCCTGATCCACACCTCCGTAGGCGTCGTCGACTACCAGCCGCAAGGCAACACCGTCGTTGCGCAGCCGAATCCGCTCGGCCCTGCAGTGCCGGTAGGTCTGTGCAAGCAGTGCCAGGCGGTCGACGGATCACAGGCTCCAGCGACGATCTGTCCAGTATGCGGGGCCGCGGCACCGACCTATGAGATCGTGGCTCTGTCCCAACCTCGCGGGTTTCGCACGTGGTTTGGTGGGAGCCGCGACTTCGATGGCGTGTTTGAGTGGACCGCCCGGGCGTCGCGCCCCAAGGTCGGGGTCACGAACGTGCCTCTAACCCCCGTCGCGAACTTCGAGATATGGAGCGGCCAGGACACGGTCTATGTCGTCAACGACAATGATGGGCAGCTCTTCAATTTCGAGCGCCTTGCCCGAGAGGAAGCATGGGTGACGCGGGATGCTCTCGCAAAAGTCGGGGTGGTGAACAATCCACCGCTCGCAGCGGGCGGCCCAGTCGACCGGCGTGCCCTAGCTTCGGTGAAACCAACAGACGTACTCATTCTGAGCATTGGTGCGTGGCCCACCGGAGTGACAGCAATGCCGCTGCGCGTGGAGGGGCGCGCAGCCCTGTACTCGTTCGGATTCCTGTTTCGGCGGGCAGCATCTGTACGGCTCGATATCCACGAGCGCGAACTGAAAGTCGGCCTCCGCGTCCTTCCGGTGAATGGGCAAGTCGTTGGTCAGATCTTTCTGTCGGACAGTTTGGAAAACGGAGCCGGCTACAGCTCCTACTTCGGCAATCCTGCCGAGGCCGAAGATCTGCTGAGGTTCATTGCCGGGCAAACTAGCAACACATTCTTCGGGCCACTCACTGGACCGTCACACGCGGGCGTCTGCTCAACTTCCTGCCCCGACTGTCTGCGCGATTTCAGCAACCTCGCGTATCACAACATTTTGGATTGGCGACTCGGCCTTGATGTCGCCAGGCTTGCTCTCGATCCGAACGCACCGATCGATTTCACTGTGCCGTACTGGCAAGGGCTAGATGCCGCAGCGGCGGGTCCATACTTCGCTGCGCTGCCGGGATGGCAACGACAGACCTTTGCGGGGCTTCAAGGTGCGCGCCGCGGCAATCAGGTCGAGATCGTCACGCACCCGCTGTGGAGTCTTAACGCGCCCTTCCCGCCTCAGCTTGCGGCTGCACATGCCCAAGTGACTGCCGCGGGATGCCAAGTGAAAATGAAATCGATCTTTGAAGTTCTTCGAAGACCGTTCTAAGCAATCGCCAGCTTTGGCCCTGTGATCTGGCGCCTACTCCGACCTCGGGTGTCGCGTGGCGCGACACCTACGCACGCTAGTGCACCGCATGTGAGATGCGTTCAATTTCCGCGTGCTTGCTTCGTCTAACGGAGCATGGAACGAGTCGGAGACTTGAAGCTGAGCGCCACGGACAGGAGTGACCCATCAGCCAAGGCGGGATGATTTCGAGAGGGCCCGGATTCAGGCTGGATCGCAACAAGGAGGTTGCGGTTGTCGACTGGACGGAAGATCGAGGACGAGCGGGAGGCGGTTCGGTGCTTGCGAGCGGCCGAGCGCAAGGGCCTGAGCGCGGGGGATTGGGCTCGGGCGCATGGCGTCGACGGGCGCTCGCTTCACGCTTGGCAAATGAATCTCGCGCGCCGCGGGATGACGTGGCCGGCGAAGCGGCGAAAGTCGCCGTCGTCGAAACGGAGGTCGGCCACGCACGCGCTGGTCGAGCTCGTGCCTGCCGCTACGCCGGTCGCGCAGCAGTCGGGCCGCTACGCCCTCGTGGTTGGCGGTGCGCGGGTCGAGTTCGGGGACGACGCTTCGCTGGCGACGCTGCGCCGGGTACTCGAGGCTCTGCGGCCGTGCTGAGCCTGCCACCGACGGTGCGGGTGTTCGTAGCGGTGGAGCCGTTCGACATGCGCGGCTCGTTCGACGCCATTGCGGGCGCTGTGCGCCGCATCGGTCTCGACCCCGTCGACGGCCACCTGTACCTGTTCCTCAACAAGCGACGCCGGCTCGCGAAAGCCCTGTGGTTCGATGGCTCGGGCTGGTGCCTGCTAGCGAAGCGGCTCGAGGCGGGCAGCTTTCAGCTTCCGCCGTTCGACGGCGACAAGCCGCAGATCGCGATCGACGGCTCGGCCTTCGCCTCGCTCCTGGCCGGCATCGACTTCACCGCCGCGCGGCGCGGCTGGTACCGCCGACCTCGCGTCGAAAAAGTCGAGAAGACGATCGACATGGATCACCGGATGTGATCTGTACTCGTCTGTGGACGAGCTGGAAGCGCTGCGACGAGAGAAGGCTGCCCTTCAGAAGCAAGCCGAGGCCGATCGCGCGCAGATTGCCGAGCTGTTCGAGCAGCTCGCGCGCCTCAACGAGCGCGTCGCCGAGCTACTCGCCGTAGCGCAGCGCAAGCAACGCAAGGCTCGTAAGGGCGCAGAGGCACCGCCGCCTGCGGCTCCGCCCGCTGTCACCGAAGAGGAGCGGCGCGCGTTCGAGGAGCGCCCCAAGCCGCCCGAGAAACCCAAGACCGCGCGCGGCGCGAAGCGGAAGGCGAAACCGACCGGGCGCAAACGACTCCCCAGCCACCTCGAGGCCGAAGAGCACGAGCTGCGGCCCGACTCATGCGGTGCCTGCGGCGGCCACGCTCTCGACGTCGCCGACGTGCTCGACGAAGAGAAGCTGCACGTCGTCAAGGAGCACCAGCGCCGCCGCGTCGTGCGGCGCTACACCTGCCGCTGCCGAGCGTGCGGCGAGCGCACCACGCTCCGTTCGCTACCGGCACCCTACGAGCGGTCCAAGATCACTTGCGATTGGCTCGCGTGGTTCGTGTACCAGAAATTCTGGCTGCTCACGCCGCTCGACCGCATCCGACGCGATCTCGGCGAGCGCGGCATCCCCCTCGCGATGGGCACGCTCGTCTCGTTCATCGAGCGAGCCGCGGACTTGCTCTCGGGTATCGACGGGCTGCACTGGAAGCAGCTGCTCGCCAGCCGCTGGATGGCCACCGACGGCACCGGCATCAAGGTGCTCGTCCCCAAGCTCCCCGCCGCTCACAACGGTTACCTCGAGCTCTATCGAAACGAAGAACTCGCCGTCTTCCAATACGAGCCCACCAAGAGTGGCGACCTCGTCACCGCCAAACTCAGCCCATTTCGCGGCACCCTCACCGCCGACGCCGAGCACCGCTTCAACGACGTCTTTGCTTCGGGCTGCGTCATTGAAGCCGGCTGTAACGCCCACGGGCGCCGCAAGTTCCGCGATGCGGAAGCGACGCAGCCTGTGCTCGCTGCCGAAGGTGGCGCGTTCATTGGCGCCATGTACGGCGAGGAAGAGAAGGCCCAGAAGCTCGGCCTAAGCGGAGACGCGCTCCGCGAGCATCGACTGCGGCACATCGGCCCCATCGCTCGCGAATTCGAGATCTGGATCGACGCCGTGCTCCCAACGCTCTTGCCATCCGAGCCGCTGGCGGCGGCTGCCGCTTACTACAAGAATCATCGCGACGCGCTGTTCCGCTTCATCGACGACCCGCTCGTCCCCATCGACAACTCGCCCACCGAGCGCGAGTTCCAGAACGTCGCCAAGCTCCGACTCAACATGCTCTTCGCCGGCAGCACCGAAGGCGCTCACCGTGCCTGCGTCCTACTCGGAATCATCGCCACCTGTCGCGCCTTAAAAGTCCCGGCGCAGGCCTACCTGGGGTGGGCCTTCGAGCGGCTCGGCACGCATCGCGACCGCTTCGACCTGCCGCTCCAGGCCCTGACTCCCGCGGCCTTCAAGAAAACGCTCGGCTAGCCAGGCACGTTTCCGACGCCTGCGCATCCCGGCGTCGCTGATCGGTCACCGAGCAAGCTGCGGAGCTGCTCCTTCAGCCTGCAGCCGGCGCGACTAGCCGGCTCGAGCCGCGGCTCCGTCATGAGACCACCGACAAGGGCGTGCTGGCCTGTCTAGACACGGGGCGCGCACTCTCGGTGTCCGAGCTGACCGATAGACTCAACGCTTTCAGGGCGACAGGTGACCTGAGCAGCATCGGCCACCTTCGCTACGTGCGGGCCGAGCGGCACGGGTCGCGCACCAGCTTGCTATTCCTGTGGACCGAAGGCGCATTCCCCCTGACCGCGATGTTCCCGAAAGACGGTGACGCTCCCGGGCTTGACCCGAAGGGAGTCGCCCGCCCTGCCGGCGCGCAGCGCTTGCTGTCCGGCGTCGAGCACGGCGCGCCCTACAGCTTCACCGCTTACAAGACGAACGCCACGTCACCAGAGGCGCTCGCGGAGTGGTACCGGGGCAGCCTCGGCCAGGCAGGATTCCACGTGACTGAGGCCTCCGAAGGCACCCTGCTGGCCCGCCAGGCTTCGCGCAGCCTCATCGTCCGCACGGCCGAAAGCCGTTCGGGGGTTGTCGCGGCGGTGGCTGAGCTGCGGTAGCAGCGCCTTCCCATCAGCCGCTCGAAGAGCAATCGCTTTGGCACGTCGAGCTGAAGCAGGCGTCGAAAGGGGCGAACGCGGTCGCGCACGCACCTTCACCCAAATGAGGTATGCAGGCTTTGTAGCAAGCTTGATCATTGCACGTGCAGTCCTGCAGGCAGTCGAACCACGGCTTGCAGGGGCCGTTCGCTTGGCCTGTGCTCCAGTTCTCTCCCAAGGCGCCGGCCAGTTCCTCGCCGCAAAGTGTTTGCTGGCAGGTTGCGCATGCATCACCTTCCGGGAGCGAGCCGTCAGGCGAGCAGTCGAAGTCGATGAATGCGGGTCCCCTCAAAGGGGCCTGCATCGCTCCGCCCATGTCGCCGTCACCGCTCATCGAGCCGCCAGGGTCTGCGCCAGCACCTAGGCCCGGCGTCAGCGGCTTGCCACCAGCCGCCTGAGTAGTAGCGTCGGAGCCGGCAAGCCCACCTGAACCAGCTTCGCCGCCCTTGCCCCCGCGCTCCGTGTTGGCGGAGCAAGCAGCAATCAGTCCGACAAAGAGCCACGTACTCCACGTGAAATCGTGCAGAAGACGAGAAGTAGGACCTGGAAACATTCGGCGCGACCTCAGGGATCTGGGACGGTTATTGTGACCTCTTTGGTCACTACTCCGCATTCATCGTTCTCCACGATCACGTTGGCCGTGGCAACTTCCTGCTCCTCGCGCTCAACGACGAGGGTGTAACGGCCGGCGCTTGTGCCCCCCGAGAACCTGCAGTCGGCGAGCTTGAGCGTTTGAACGCCATCGGTACCGGATCTCGCGGCGCGTACCTCGACATCACACACCTGCGCCCCGCTCTTGTCGGTGACGTTGACCAGCAACGCGTACTTCAAGTCGCCGGGGCAGCCAACGCCCGACGCGCAGCCGACGGCGGCAAGTAGGAGCCCGACGCCGAAGCAGCGAGCGCCCACCCAAGCGACGCCAGCTGCGGCGGGTGGTTGAAGGCGGACTTTGGTCAGATCACCCATGGGAAGTTGAACGGGAAGTGAATGACGGCAGAGTCCTGATGAACCTCGACAGTGCCAGCGAAAATGGCTCCGAGGAGCGAGATCCCATTCTCTACCGTCACCTTCGCCCGCGGAGCCACCAACGTTCCGTAAAGTGCGCCCACGCTGACTGCGTTCGTACCGGTATAGCCTACCAGAACGTCACCGAAGCCCGGGTTGAGGTCCACGATCTCGCCGTGATTGTTGGTGATGCGGTTCCTTACGAAGATGCGCGCAGGCCCGCAGCTGGTGTTCACTGAGATGCGTCCACCCGCGTTGATGGTCAGGTTGTTGATGAAGTAAGTCGTGCCGCACGCAAGGGTCAGGTTCGCGGATTGGTCGACTGTGACGCTGCTGATCAGTGTTCCGGCCACCTCTGCTCCGATCGTACGCTGAACCCCTGGCCCAAGTGTGACCGCCGGCGAGGTCGCCGTTGGGTAGGTGACTGCAAGATCCCAGGCGGGCAACTGCGAATAGCGGTGCCTCAGGAACGCACCTTGCACTTGGTTCCCGATCGCGATCGATCCGTTGGCGGTGAGAGTGCCGTTGACCCGCGCGCGGTCCGCCACCTGCATGTTGCCGTTGGCGAATACATTGCCAACGAACGTGTCGGTCCCGAGCCGGCCCCCGCTTCGAGCCCCGATGGGCGCACCTGCGTTGCCGTTCGATGTGACGACCGAAGCGCGGTCGTTAATGTTGACGCCACCCTTGGCGAGTGTGCGCGCGCTGCTTGGGTGATGGGTTTGGGCGCCGGCAGGTTGATGGGACTCGCGTCGGCGGCGGGTGGTGGCCTCGTGTGATGACCATACCGT
>JAEYOT010000353.1 GCA_023411445.1 Pseudomonadota bacterium | reverse complement strand
CGCCGGCGCTGAGCGCCGTAGACTTGGCGTTTATCGGCTGCTGGCGATGTCGGTCGCGGCCTTGCGATCGATCTGGCTGAAGGCTTCGATCACCTTCGTGATCATTTCGAATTCACGACTCAAGGTGACGAGTTTGCTCATGCCTTGGACGGTGTTCGAGTTGGACTGCTCCAGCGAGCCCTCCACCAAGCCGCCGTCATAGGTTTGTGGCGCGCCGGCTTGCGGCAGGGCGCGCAGCAGCACGTGCCCCTCCTTCTGCAAGCCGCTGATGTCCGGGAATTTCACCAAGAGCAGCTTGCCCACCGGCATGCCGTCGTCGCCGATCAGCTTGCCCTCCCGGTCGATGCGCACGTTGGTTTGCGTGGGATCGACCTGCAGCGGTCGGCGGTTCTCCCCGAGCACGGGCGTGCCGTCGGGCAGCACGAGGTTGCCCTCGTTCGTGAGCCGGAAGGTGCCAGCGCGCGTGTAGCGCTCGCCCTGCGGCGTGGAGACCGTGAAGAAGCCGTTGCCCTCCGGGATGGCCGCGTCCAGCGCTTTGCCCGTGTCGACGATCTGGCCGGCGTTCATGTAGGGCACGTTGGTGCGGGTGATGGCGTAGCGTAGGGACTCCGTCCCGCGCGTGCGATCGACGGCGCCGGCCAGGGTCTGCCGAAAGACCGACGTCTCCGAGCGGTAGCCAGGAGTGGCGGCGTTGGCGATATTGGTGGCGGCGACGTCGAGGGCCGTCGTCTTGCTCACGGCTCCGGAGGCGGCGGACCAAATGCCTGTGCTCATGCAGCCGCAGACTTCAGCAAGAGTCGGACCAGCCTGGCGTGTTGGCCCAGCGCGCCGGAGCCGCGAGCTGCCGGGCAAAGCTCTCGAACGCTGTCAATGCGTTGACGCTCACGCCGTCAACCGCCAGGAATCGGCGGGAGTTTGCGCGGCGCGCGGCAGGCACTTGCTTGCGGCGCTGTTTTCTGAAGACTTACCCCGAGATGCGGACGTCGCCGGATGGCTTCTTGGTGGTGGACGCGGCCGAGTGCAAAGTCACCCTGAAGCACTTGTCGGAGCTGCCCAAGATCACGGAGCTGTTGAGCGCGCTGAACGATCCGCTGGCGGGCGGCAAAAACATCGGCGCGCTGGTGACTAAGATCCCCGTGCTGGCCGCGCGCGTGGTCGAGCGAGCGCTCTCGCAGTCACGCAAGAAAGAGATTTACTCGATCGACCAGGCCATCAACATGATCGGCAATCGCGGCTTGGAAAGTGAGCTGCTTTCGCTCTTGGAAGATCTCACGGTGAAGAAGGCGGAGGCGGAGGACTCGCGCTGAGCGAGCAGCTGGCAAGCTTCTTGCCATGGGCGGAGGGCAGTGGTCGCCGCCCTCCTTCCCGTCAGCGTCAACGAGCCGCGTGAGGCCGCGCCAGCGCGCGCCCCGCAGGCGGCCGAGGCGCAGTTTCGGGCTGCTTTAGAGTCCGCGAAGGCGCCCGCCTCGCCGGGTTTGGTGCCTGCGGTGCGCACCCAGCTGAGCGCCGGCCAAGCACGCGAGGCGCTGCGCGCGGCTTGGGAGAACGTCACCGGGGAGGCGCCGAGTGACAAAACTTTGGCGCTGATCACCGCGCAGTGGGCGCACGAGACCGGCGGCGGCGCCTCGATGTTCAACTACAACTTCGCCGGTATCAAAGGCACCGGGCCGAGCGGGCTCACCGTTTCACAGCGCACCCGCGAGGGCTATGGCGACAGTGAGCGGCGGATCGTCGACAACTTCCGCGCCTACCGCAGCGCAGAGGAGGGCGCGACGGACTACGTGGCGCTATTGCAGCGACGCTTCCCCGACGCGGTGGAGGGGGCCAAGCAGGGCGACGCCGCGGCCTTCGTGCGCGGCCTCAAGTCGCGCGGCTACTTCACGGCGCACGAAGGGACCTACCTGAACAGCGTCGCCCAGATCGCGTCGCGCTACCTGGGTGAGCCGCTCGACGTGCAGCCGCTGCCGGCGCCGCCCGCGCTCGACTACGGCCGGCCCGCAGGCGTCGCCCCGGCGCCGCTGGACTTGCAGGGGCTTTACGCGCAGATGGCGCCTTCGCCCGACTCGTACATCGACGTGCTCAGCATCACCGATCAAATCAACCGCGCTGCCCTGCGCGCCTTCGGCGGCAATCGGGAGGAGTCATGAACGTGCGTCTCGACGCGGCAGAGCGCTACCTGGACGTGCGCTACAGCGAGCGGGAGCGGCCCTACACGGATTACCCCAGCAAGCTGACCGCCTACCTGACCGAAGAGTACCTGCGCGGCTACCGTGGCAGTCCGCTCTTGGATTTGGGCTGTGGGCGCGGCGAGTTCCTGCACGGCTTCGCGCAGCAAGGGTTCCGCGCCACCGGCTTCGATCGCTCGCGTCCCAGCCAGCCTCGCTTCAGCGAGCCCGTGGTGGTCGGCGATTATGAGCAGGGCGGCTTGCCCTTCGAAGAGGGCGAGTTCTCGGTGCTGTTCAACAAGTCCGTGTTCGAGCACGTGCGCGAGATCAGCCCGCTCTTGCGTGAGTGCCGGCGCGTGCTTTCGCCCAGCGGGCGCATGGTCAGCTTGGTGCCAGATTGGACTGCCCAGTGGCGTCACTTCTATGACGACTGGACGCACGTGCGGCCCTTCACCCTGACAGGCCTGCGTGAGTGCATCCAGAGCCACGGCTTCGAAGTGCGCGAAGCCATTCGCTTTCGGCAGCTGCCGCTGCTCTGGGAGCGGCCGTATTTGAGCCCGCTGTCGGATATCGCGGCTCTGCTACCGAGCGCCTTCAAACGCTCCAAGTTCGTCCGTTTCTCCAAGGAGTGGATGCTGCTGGTGGTCGCTGACCGCGTCGGCTGAGCGTCCGAACTTGGCAAGGCGTTTGCAGTCCCGTCCCACGGAGAGAAACAACATGGTCCAGGTCAAAATTGGCAACGTAGCGGTCGGCGATGGAGCTCCCTGCTACATCGTTGGTGAGATTGGTATCAATCACAACGGTGATCTCGGCACGACGCGTCGCCTGATCGACGTGGCCGCGATCGCCGGGGCCAACGCGGTGAAGTTCCAGAAGCGAACGGTCGACGTGGTGTACACGGCCGAGGAGCTCGCCAAGCCGCGTGAGAACCCGTTCGGCCCTACCAATGGTGACTTGAAGCGCGGCCTAGAGTTTGGCCACGACCAATACCAGCACATCGATCGCTACTGCAAAGACAAGAATCTGGCCTGGTTCGCGTCGTGCTGGGACGAAGCCTCCGTGGACTTCATGGAGGAATTTGCTCCGCCTTGTTACAAGATCGCGTCCGCCAGCTTGACGGACGACAACTTGCTGCGCCATCACCGAAAGACGGGGCGTCCGCTGATCGTGTCGGTGGGTATGAGCACGATCGAGCAGGTAGACCACGCGGTGGAGGTGCTCGGCACCCAAGACTTGATCCTGCTTCATACCACCAGCGCCTACCCGGCCAAGGTCGCGGACCTGAACCTGAAGATGATCCCGGTGCTGCGGGAGCGCTATGGCGTGCCGGTCGGTTACTCCGGGCACGAGGTGGGCTTGGCCACCAGCTATGCTGCGGCTGCGCTGGGCGCGTGCATGATCGAGCGACACATCACGCTGGATCGCGCGATGTGGAGCAGTGACCAGGCTGCGAGCGTCGAGCCGCAAGGCCTGATGAAGCTGGTCCGCGACGTGCGCGCCATCGAGCTTGCGCTGGGCGACGGCGTGAAGAAGGTGACGGCCGACGAGGTACCGATCATGAAGAAGCTCCGCCGCGTGGGCTGAGGTGAGCCATGTCCCGTAGCGACGGTAACCCCCCCGACTCGGCGAGCGAAGTGCAGAGGGCCGCTGCCGGGCTGCGCATCGGCGTGATTCAAGGCCGGCTCTCGCCGCGGCCACCCGGCAAGCTGCAGGAGTTTCCATGGCAGAGCTACGCCGCTGAGTTCGACAAGGCGGCGCGGCTCGGCTTTCACTCCATCGAGTGGATCTTCGAAGCGCCGCGCTTCGAACAGAACCCGCTGTGGACCGAGGAGGGGCGCGAAGAGATCCGCGCGCTGGTGGAGCGGAGCGGGGTGCGGGTCCAATCCGTGTGCGCCGACTACTTCATGGTGCGCAAGCTGGCTGGGGAGAGCGCCGCCGCCCTGGCTGACAACCGCGACGTGCTCACGGAGCTGATCGTGGCCGCTCACTCGGTGGGCGCCGATCGCATCCTGATCCCGTTGCTGGAGACCTCGGCGGTGGACACGCCGGAGCTCAAGCGTGAGGTGGTGGCCAGCCTGCGCAGCGCCGCGCCGGTGGCCGAGCGCTACGGGGTGACGCTGGGCCTCGAGCTCGAGCTCCCAGGACATGAGTACGCCAGGCTCGTCGCGAGCGTTGGTAGCTCGCACGTGCGCGCCTACTACGACACCGGCAACTGCACGGCCGCCGGCGCCGATATCGCGAGCGACATCGTGCCGCTCTTGCCCTACCTGCACGCGGTGCACGTGAAAGATCGCGTGCGCGGCGGTGGCAGCAAGCCGCTCGGTACCGGTGACACGAACTTTGCCGGCTTCTTCCCGGCGCTGCTGCGCGCCGGCTTCCGCGGTGACTTCGTGCTGCAGCACTATTTCGGCGAGCAGCCGGAGCTGGAGGCCGAGCGCGCGCTCAGCTTCGTCAAGCAGCTGATCGAGTCAGCCAAGGCAGAAGCAGCGTGAGCGTGGTGATCGATCTGCAATCCGGGCGAGCACGGAGGCCGGTGCGCCGTTGCTTGTTCGTCGGCCTCGGTGGCATTGGTCAACGTCACTTGCGAAACCTGCGCGCGCTGCGCGGTGACAGCATGGAGGTGCACGCGTATCGCGTGCGGCGCGAGCAGCAGGTGGTGAGCGACACCTTGGAGGTGGTGCCCGGCGAGGAGCTGGAGCGCAAATACGCCGTCCACGTGCATCAGGATCTGGACGCCGCGCTCGGCCTTTCGCCGGACGTGGTGTTTGTGACCAATCCCTCCAGCTTGCACGTGGAAATCGTGCGCCGGGCGCTGGCCGCTGGCGCGCACGTGCTGGTGGAGAAGCCGCTCTCGCACTCGCTCGATGGCGTGGCGGAGCTGGTGCGTGAGAGCTCGCGCCGCGGCCTGGTGGGCTTCGTCGCCTACCAGCTGCGCTTCCACCCCGGGTTTCTGCGCACGCGGCAGCTGCTGGCGTCCGGCGCGCTCGGCCGCGTGCTGTTCGCGGAGGCGGTGGTGGGGGAGTACTTGCCCGGTTTTCACCCGTACGAGGACTACCGGCGCATGTACGCGTCGCGCCGTGAGCTAGGCGGCGGCGTGACGCTGTCGCAGATCCACGAGATCGACTTCTTGATCGCGCTCTTGGGGCGCCCGGAGCGGGCATTCTCCGTCGGCGGCAAGCTGTCCAGCTTGGAGGTGGACGTGGACGACGTCTCCAGCTCCCTGCTGGAGTTTCGCGGGGCAGAGGGGCGCGTGCTGCCGGTGCGGCTACACCAAGATTTCGTGCAGCGGCCCCCCGAGCGGCGGCTGCTCGTCGTCGGTGAACGCGGCAAGCTGGAGTGGAGCCTGAGCGGGCGCAGCCTGGAGCTGTATGGCGCGGCCGGCGAGCTGGTGGAGCGGCAGGATTACGGGGATTTTCCTAGAAATCGCCTGTTCGAGGATGAGCTTGGCCATTTCTTGGACTGCGTGGAGCACGGCGCCACTCCCATGGTGGATCTGGCGTCGGGGGCGGAGAGCTTGGCGGTGGCGCTGGCCATCTTGGAATCGCAGCAGTCGGGCGTGCCGGTCAGCATCGGCGCGGTGCTCGAGCGTGCAGGGCTACTCGGAGGTCTTTCATGAGTCGCGAAGCAGTGATGGCGCTGATCCCGGCGCGGGGTGGCTCCAAGTCCGTTCCGCGTAAGAACCTGCTACAGGTCGCTGGCAAGCCGCTGATCGCCTATTCCATCATGCACGCACAGGCGTGTCCGTCGATCACCCGCATCGTGGTCTCCACCGATGACGACGAGATCGCGGAGGTGGCGCGGCGGTACGGCGCCGAGGTGCCGTTCAAGCGCCCTGCCGACGCCGCCAGCGACACCGCCACTGATTTTCAGGTGTTCCAGCACGCGCTCAACTGGCTCGCAGAGCACGAAAGGTACGTGCCAGAGCTGGTGGTGCACCTGCGCCCGACCGGACCGGTGCGGGAGAGCGCGCTGATCGAGCGCGCCGTGCAGCTCATGCTGCAGAACCCGGACGCGGACGCGCTGCGCAGCGTGGGCACGGCCGAGCAGACGC
>JAEYOT010000328.1 GCA_023411445.1 Pseudomonadota bacterium | reverse complement strand
CTCGAGAGCTGCTGTGAGCGCGCCGACGCCTTGCGCGCCGCTGTCTCGGCGCAAGCAGCCGACGGCGCGTGGGGACCGGCCGCCGCGGAAGCGCTCGAGTCGCTCCACGCCGGCAGCACCGAGCTCGCTCACGCGCTGGCGGCGCTGGCACAAGCTCTCAGCGCCTTCGCAGAAGCCGCGGGCCCGAAGCCGGCGCTGGAGCAGCTGTGCCTGGAGCTGGTGCTGGCCGCCGACCGCTTGCAGTCCGCGTTGGCAGATCCGGTCAAAGCCTTGCACGCGGCTTCGGAGCAGAGCGCGGAAGAGGCGCGCCGGAGCAGCGCCGATAACGCGCCGCGCGTGGCCAGCTTGGTGGCGCGCGCCATCCGCGCGCGCGAGCCTTCGATGCTGGACGTGTGGTTTGCCGCGCTGGGCCCGATCGCCTCCGCGCTGCTGGAGGCGGCGGTGTCGTCCGCGATCCGTCGCACGCCACCGCCACCGCCGCGCACCAAGAGGCCCGAGCCTCAGCTGATCGAAGGCTACGAGCTGGTCAAGGCCATCGGCGAAGGCGGCATCGGGTCGGTTTGGCTCGTGCGCAAGCCCGGGGCGGATCGGCTGTTCGTGCTCAAAATCCCGAAAGCTGACGCTCTAGCCACAGCGACGGACACGGAGCGCGAGGGCATCCTGGCCTCGTTCGTGGAGGAAGCGCGCGTGCTGGCCGGCTTGTACCACCCGAACGTCGCCAACATCATCGATCGCGGCGTCACTCAGGGCATGCCCTTTCTGGTGCTGGAGTACCTGATCGGCGCCGACTTGAAGCAATACGCGCAAGCCAAGCCGATGAGCTTGTTCGAGCTGCGCCAGGTGGTGCTGGAAGCTTGCGCCGGTCTCCACGCGCTGCACAGCGCCGGCCTCGTGCACCGCGACATCAAGCCTGCCAACATCTGGCTGCGGCTGCCGCTACAGGGAGGTCAGAAATTCGACCCCCAGCGCCACCGCGATCCAGCTCACGTGCAGCCGCTCTCTTCGGTGGTGATCGACTTCGGCATGGTGCGCGCGATCGAGGTGCCGTCTGACTCCAGCGGCCGCTTCGTGGCCGGCACGGCTGGCTACATCGCGCCGGAGCAGGTCTTAGATCCGGTCGAGCTGGATCCGCGGTCGGACGTGTACGCCCTGGCTGGCACCATTTACAACGTGACCACTGGGCGCTCTTTCTTCGACGAAATCGAGAGCCAGCGCGACCGCATCATCGCGCACATGCGCCGCGAGCCGTTCGAAGACGCCGAGCGTTTGCGGCCGTTCCCGCCGGCGATCGCGAAACTGCTGCGCGCCGCCACCGCGCTCGACCCCGCCGATCGCCCGACACCACTCGAGCTGGGCAGGGCCTTCGCTGCGGGGCTCTGAAGCCGCAGCGCGGCGGCCCGGCCCTGGCGCCGCTCGCACACGATGGTGGACGTATTCGTCCAGTGCGTGCGCGTTCCAACACCATCGGCGGGGTCAGCGCAGGTGACGCGCGCGTGCCGCGCCACGGTGTATAGTCGCTCAACCTTTCGAGAGAGCACGACGAAGCTATGGGTTCAGCCAACAAGGTTTCCGAAATCTTCGACCCCGCGCGATGGAACGTGGTCGAAGGCTTCCAGTTCGAGGACATCACTTATCACCGAGCCAAGGACGTCGGCGCAGTCCGCATCGCGTTCAATCGGCCCGAGGTGCGCAACGCCTTTCGCCCGCAAACGGTGGACGAGCTGTACAGCGCGCTCGAGCACGCCCGCACCACGAGTGACGTGGGCGCCGTCATCATCACCGGCAACGGCCCGTCTCCGAAGGACGGCGGCTGGGCCTTCTGCTCGGGCGGCGATCAGCGAATCCGCGGGAAAGACGGCTACAAATACGAGGGGCCGGGCGGCGCCGACAAGGCCCGCCTCGGGCGCCTGCACATCCTGGAAGTGCAGCGCTTGATTCGCTTCTCGCCCAAGGTCGTGATCGCCGCAGTGCCCGGTTGGGCCGTAGGCGGGGGCCACAGCCTGCACGTGGTGTGCGACTTGACCATCGCCAGCCGCGAGCACGCCATCTTCAAGCAAACCGATCCGGACGTTGCCAGCTTCGACAGCGGGTATGGCTCGGCGCTTCTAGCGCGCCAGGTCGGACAGAAGCGAGCCCGCGAGATCTTCTTCTTGGGCGAGAACTACAGCGCGGAAGAGGCCTTCCAAATGGGGATGGTCAACAAGGTGGTCCCGCACGCAGAGCTGGAGTCAGCGTCGCTGGAGTGGTGCCGGTTGATTATGCAAAAAAGTCCCACCGCAATTCGGATGCTCAAGTATGGCTTCAACCTGCCGGACGAAGGCTTGGTGGGTCAGCAGCTGTTCGCGGGCGAGGCAACGCGGCTGGCTTATGGTAGTGAAGAAGCAGTCGAGGGGCGCGACGCGTTCTTGGAGAAGCGCACGCCCGACTACGGCAAATTCCCTTGGCATTACTGATGTAACGCGCATGTCGTGATCTGAAATCGCACCAGCACGGGGAGGCAGTCTTGGCGGCGAGCGCAGAGCGCTTCTTACAATCCGACGCAGTACTTCGGTCTCTCATCGAGAGCCCGCAAGGCATGGTCATCTTCGCGCTGGACCGCCAGTACCGCTACCTGGCGTACAACCAGAACCACGCCCGCACCATCCAGCAAATCTGGGGAGCTCAGGTCGGTGTAGGCGTGGACATGCTGGAGCTGATCGGGCGCGACGACGATCGCGCCAAGGCGCGCGCCAACTTCGACCGAGCGCTGGCCGGCGAGAGCTTCACGCTGATCGAAGAGTACGGCGACACCCAGCTCGAGCGGCGCTTCTACGAGGACATCTACAGCCCCGTGCGCGATGACTCGGGGGAGATCGTCGGGCTCGCCGTTTACCTCAGGGACATCACGGAGCAGCGGCGCGCGGAGCTCGAGCTCGAGCGCTATCGCGGCCACCTAGAAGAGCTGGTGGAGCAGCGCACTCGGGAGCTGAAGGCGGCGCACGCCCAGCTCTTGCACGCCCAAAAAATGGAGAGCCTGGGCGTGCTGGCCGGCGGCATCGCGCATGATTTCAACAACTTGCTCGCGATCATGCTGGCGCGGGCGGAGCTTTACTTCCGCGAGGTGCCGGAAGGTCAGGTGGGTACCGAGCACATCTCGGTCATCCGCGACACCGCCTTCGAGGCGCGCACGCTCACCAAGCAGCTGCTGGGCTACGCCGGCAAAGGCAAGCTGCTGGTAGAGGCGCTGAGCCTCAACGGCGTCGTGCAGAACATGGCGCAGCTGCTGCGCGCTTCGATCGGTAAGGATATTCGTCTGGAGCTCGAGCCCTCCGCCTCACCAGTAGCGGTGCAGGGGGACGACACGCAGCTCAGGCAGGTGCTGCTCAACCTGGTCACCAACGCCGCGGAGGCGATCGGCAGCGCGGTCGGCAAGGTGGTGATCCGCACCGGCGTGACGGACGTGACTCCGTCCACGTTGGACCGACACTGGTTCGTCGGGGAGCTGCCGACCGGCCGCTACGCTTACCTGGAGGTGGAGGACTCCGGCGCCGGCATCACGCCGGCGGACCGCGAGAAGATCTTCGATCCGTTCTTCACCACCAAGTTCTCGGGCCGAGGCTTGGGGCTCGCAGCCGTGCTCGGCATCGTCAAAGGGCACCAGGGCGCCGTGCTGGTGGACTCGCCGCCCGGCTCCGGCAGCCGCTTCCGCATCCTGCTGCCCGCGATCGAAGCTGGCCGAGTGCCGCGCCCTGCCGTGCCGGACCGCCACTCCGCCCGCTTGCGCGGCTGCGGCTGCGCGTTGGTGGTGGACGACGAAGCCGCCGTGCGCGCTGCCACCGTGGCCATCCTCTCGTCCGCCGGCTACCGAGTGCTGGAGGCGGAGGGGGGCGAGCAGGCGCTCAGCATGTTCAAGATCCACGCGCGCGACATCGACGTGGTGCTGCTGGACCTAGCCATGCCCGGCATGAACGGTGAGCAAACCTTGCGCGAGCTGCATCGCCTGCGCGCGGACGTGCCGGTCGTGCTGCTCACCGCCTACGCGGAGGACGAGCAGCGCTTGAGCTCCGTGCGCGACGAGCTGGCCGGCTTCGTAGCCAAGCCGTTCTCGTATGAGGAGCTGATCAACGCCGTCCGGAGCGCGGCGAGCCCCACCAGCTCGCCGGCGCCGGACTATCAGCTCAAGGCAGTGGCAAACCCGGGGTCGAGATTCGCAACGTAAGTAGCGCGGGCTGCGGCGTACCCGGCTGCAACCCGAGCGTGCGGCTGAAGGCCGAGCTCGTCAGGTAGAGCGTGTGTTTGTCGTGGCGAGTGGCGCCGAACGCCACGCTCGAAGGAGCGTCGAGCAGGCCGCCTGACTCGATCACGCGCAGGCGCGCCTGACGGTCCAACGTGACGAGCGTATCGCTGGCGTTGACGGTCACGTACAGCGTGCCCGAGCGATCGAAGGCGACGCCGTCCGCGCCGCGCAAGCGCGCGTCACTCTTGAACACGACCGGCGTGTGCGTGCTCCCGGTCAGCGGCACGCGCAACACCGTTCCCCGATCCGTGTTCGAGACGAACACGTTGTCGCCTCGCGCGTCGAGCGCGATGCCATTGACGCCGAGCGGGCGAAACAGCAGCGCTGGACTGCTCGGATCGCCGGACAAGAGCGGGTGCTCCACCAGCACGGCGACGGCGCCGTCCGGCTCGATCTGGTAGATGCGGCCCAGCACCGGATCGGTCACGAGCAGGTTGCCGTCGTCATCGAAGGCGAGATCATTCGGTGCGCCAGCGTGATCCAGCTCGGCGAACACCTCCACCGAGCCTTGCTCGCACAGCCGCCAAACGTACGCCCCCTCGACCTCTGACAAGCTGGTGCTGGCGTTGTACACGCAACCGTCCGGCCCCACCTTCACGCCGAGCGCCGCGATCGGTAGCGGCAAGGTGCCAAACACGCTGAACGCGCCGCCCGCCGGGCGAAACAGTACGTTATTGCCGTTAGATACGTA
Source organism: Pseudomonadota bacterium (assembly GCA_023411445.1). GTDB lineage: Bacteria > Myxococcota_A > Polyangia > Polyangiales > Polyangiaceae > PMG-095. The sequence continues at coordinate 3,671 of JAEYOT010000328.1, read as the reverse complement.
GATCGTCCCCTGCTCGTCGACCGTCACGGACTCCGGGATGTCCTGCCCGCTCACGAAAGCTTGGAGCACTCGTGGCTCTGCCCCGCACGGCGGGGCCGCCTCCGCCGTCACGCTGCCGCTCGTGACCACACCCGCCGCGCACACGAGCGCGAGCATCACCGCCCTGAATCTTCCCTGCATGGCTGACCTTTCCGATGCCGCCCCGGCATCGCTCTTGGAAAGCTCCCCACGCTACTAAACAACCCGTCAGTGTGTCCCGTAGGATGATTTCAGCCGGCGTGTGACACATCTGCGCACGTCGAGTCTCCGTAGGGTGTTTCGCGTGCGGAGCGCGCGCCGCTACTTGACCTCGACCGGCTCGAAGCAACGAATGTTGGTTTCGATACGGAAGTTCGACTGATCCGTGTGGCGCTCGGCGTGGAAGATGTCCATCTGGTACGTGCCGCCCGGTGAGATGCCGAGGTCCGCGGCCTGGGCGTCGAAGTCGATGGTGGCAGCGATGGGCAGGTGCATGCCGCCGAGATCCAGCGCGAGCTTACCGTTGACGAAGATCCACAGATCGTCGTCGCCGCGGAAGGTAAACTTCTGCCCCTTGACGTAGCCGAACTTCACGTGAGCTTCGGTCGTGAAGTGGAAGTTGTGCTCTTCACCGGGTGTGTTCCCGAAGCCCATGCCGTCGATCGGAAAGAAGGCTGCGCTGTCAAACACCAGGTTGCCGCCGCCCGAGTCCATCAACGTGACCGGCACCGTGAACGTCTGATTCACGCCCTCCACGTCGCGGTACCACTGGTCGAAGCTCGCCGCGTCCGTGATCACCGGGTCCGGGTTCCACCCCTTCCAGTCTTCACACGAGATGAAGGTGAGGTTCTCCCACTCGTTGTTGGTCACGCGCTTCATCGTGCCGAGGCCGGACACGAACGTAGGCTTGGTATCGGGACCGAGCGTGGGCGCGACCATGCCGCAGCCGATGTCGTTCAAGCCATTGTACGATTCGAAGTCCGGGTGCGACGGCTGGAAGTCACGCACGGTGAGCTCCAGCACGGACTCGCACTTCTCCTCGGGCAGCATCTCGATGGGCCCCAAACCTGGCAGGGTGCCGCCCGCGTTGAGCGGCGGCTTACCGCTAGGCCCACCGGAAGAACCACTGCCGCCGCTCTGGCCCGAGCCTTCCGACTTCGTCGTGGAGCCGCCGTCATCACCGGCGGCGGAGCAGCCCAAAGCTAGCAAACACACGAAAGTCGCTGGAAAGAGCGCCGAGCGCAGCATGCTTCAGGGATAACATGGAACCGGTCCCGGTCAATCGGTTGGGTAAAAAGCCTTCCGAACCACGCTTCGCCACCGCACCAGCACGCTTGCCTAAGTTGAAGCCTTAACGGACGCCCCGGCGCAGCGCGCGTACGCAGCGGCGCGGATGTTGCACCCGCTTCTCGTGAGGCAACATGCTCACTGCGACCACTTGGAGATCCAGAGCTGCGCCAGTGCTCGGTGCGTTGTTCGGCGCGTGGCTCGCCATCAGCTGTGACTCGGAGAAGGGCAGCCGCATCACGCCCGGTGGCGGCGGCGCGCAGAGCGGCGGAGGTGAGGGCTCCGGGAAGGCAGGCTCGCTGCAGTTCGCCGGCTCGCAGAACGAAGGCAACATGGGCGGAGCCAGCCAGGGCGTGTCGCGGGAGGATGCTTGCGCGAGCAGCTCCGATCTCACCGAGGCATTGCCGCCCGTGGTGCAGCTGGTCGTGGACACCAGCGGCTCGATGGCGTGGCCGCCGGGGTGGGCGCCCAAGACCCCCAACGACTCCAAGCCGCCCGGCGCCACCAAGTGGGAGATCACTCGCGACGCGCTGCGGCGTGCCGTCGCCGCGCTGCCCGATGACGTCGCGCTGGGCGCGAGCTTTTACCCGAACGTGCAGCAAGAAGGCGACGTGTGCTTGGACAACCAGGTGGCCGCTCCGCTCGCGCTGCTCGGCGAGGCCTCGGTTCGTGAGTCGTTCGAGGCATCGCTCAGCGGCGTGACGCCCATCGGCGCGACGCCGACGCACGGCGCCTACCTGTTCGGGCTAGGGAGACTGACGGAGAGCACCCTGCCCGGCAGCCGCGTGCTGCTACTCATCACGGACGGCACCCCCACCTGCGACATCGAGTGTCACTGCACTGAGGACAACGAGGCGGTGGACTCGCAGCCATTGCTGGACGAGGCCGCGGCGGCTGCAGCGGCCGGCGTGCGCACGTTCGTGATCGGCTCGCCCGGCAGCGAGCCGGTGCGCGAGCTGCTGTCGCGCTTGGCGGTCGTCGGCGGGACAGCGCCTGAGAGTTGCCAGGAAGCAGGGCCTGACTTCTGCCATTTCGACATGACCAGCGAGCCCGATCTGGCCGCCGGCCTCGCCGCCGCGCTGGCTGAGATCGGCCAGAGCATTCGCTCGTGCGAGTACCCGATCCCAGCACCGCCCGCGGGTAAGACGCTGCAAACGGATCGCGTCAACGTGCTTTACACGCCGCCGGGCGAAGCCACGCTCACGATCGGCCGCGATCCCTCCGAGCAAACCTGCACGGAAGGATGGCAGTACTCCGAAGACGGCAAGCACATCGTGCTGTGCGGGCAAGCGTGTGAGCGCGCCAAGCTAGAACCGAGCGGCGTTGTCGAGGTCCTGTTCGGCTGCGAGACCGTGGTTAGCGACCCCAGGTGAAGTCGCCGCGTCGGGCGTGGCGCGTGGCCGCTACGCCGGGGCGTGACAGCAGGCTTCGATGTTGTGCCCGTCGGGATCGAGCACGAACGCACCGTAGTAGTCCTTATGGTAGTGGGGGCGCAGCCCGGGAGGGCCGTTATCCTTCCCGCCAGCCGCGATCGCCGCGTGATAGAAGGCGTCGACGGCGCTGCGGTCGTCCGCGCGGAACGCGACGTGGATGCGGGGAGTCTGCGGCGGCCCTTGGTGCAGCCAAAAATCCGGCTTGGGCGGCACCCCCAGCCCGAGCACCACCGCACCACCGGTAAACTCAGTGGGCACCTCCATCAACACGCGATAGCCCAAAGGCGCCAGCGCTTGCTCGTAGAAGCGTCGGCTGACCGCCGGGTCCGTCATGCTCAAGCCGGTGTGGTCGATCATGTTCGCTAAGCTACCATCAAGTTGCACGGCGTAGCGTCGCCGCGTCACGCTTTGACGACAGCGAAGCGGGCGGGCGAGATGCGTTCGCTCTTGCAGCGCGGGCAGCGACTAGGACGTGAGTGGCGTGCGCGCTCCTCGAACGTGAAACCGCACTTGATGCAGTGAGGCGACAGCGTGCGCAGGCGCTCGCCAGCTTGCGCCAGCGTGTGCTCTAGGTGACGCAGGTGCTCGGCCACATCGCGCTCGGGCACCGAGGCCTCTTGCGAGAGCTCGCGCGCCGTGAGCTCTCGCTCGCGCAGGAGCTGAGCGATGCGTTGGCGCGCGGTCAGGTCGGTCATGGGTACACGTTGAGCGAGGCCGAAGAGGCCCGGGGAGAAGGTGCGCCGAGCCGCACGCGATCGACCCGAAGCTTAGCCCGGTCCCGTCTGTTTCTGCGCTAGCCGCAAAAGGCGGCAATTTCGAGCGGTTGCGCTTAAGTCGTGCTATTATGAGACGTTTCCTCCCCGCCTCTAGGCCACGCCAGCACGCGATGGGTGTTTCAGAATCCGATCCCAAGGGTAGTCGGTCGAATCCGGA
>JAEYOT010000494.1 GCA_023411445.1 Pseudomonadota bacterium | reverse complement strand
GTTCGAGGTCGCCTTGTCCAGCCGGTTCATGGCGGAGCCGAACTTCGCGCGGTAGCCGGAAACGCTGCCGATCGCGGCGTCGATGCGGCTGAGCGAGGTGAGCGCGGCCGTGGCCGTGTTGACGGCGGTGGTGCCGGCCAAGATCTGCGTCATCGCAACGCCGCCGAAGGTCACGCTGATCTGATCGGCCGCGACGTTGTTCAGGCCGACCTGGAACTTGACGGAGGTGGCGGTGGCATTCAAGAGCGACACGCCGTTGAACTTCGCCGAGCCCTGGATGCGCGTGATCTCGGCCTGCAGCGAGGCAAACTCGGTGTTGAGGTACCCGCGGTCGGTGTTGGTGAGCGAGCCGTTCGCAGATTGCGTGGCCAGCTCGCGCATACGACCCAGGATGTCGTGCACCTCGCCGAGGGCGCCTTCAGCCGTTTGCGCCATCGAGATGGCGTCGCCCGCGTTGCGCTCAGCCACCGTGTAAGAGCGGATCTGAGACTTCATCGACTCGCTGACGGCCAGACCTGCGGCGTCGTCGGCGGCGGTGTTGATGCGGAAGCCGCTCGACAGCTTCTGGAAGCTGCCGGCCAGCTGCTTCTGGTTGACGTTGAGGTTCTTCTGGGCGGCGAGAGCGGCGTAGTTGGTCTGAATAACGAGAGCCATGTGATTTCTCCTTCTTGGAGGTCACGTCGCGCTAGGCGGCGTGTCAGGGCGTCTTGCCCGTCGCCCCTCCTGAACGGAGTCGCCTCGGCGGCCTTGAGCGGAATCGCAGCGAGCGCTTGGATTGGTGCGCTGATGTCGCACCCACGGCGTTCGTGCAGTGACGCTGCAAAGTCGCGTGACCTTGCCGCTGGGCTCGCGCTATAGCGGCGCCATGGTCGAGAAGGCGCTCTTGGCGTGGAGCAGCGGAAAAGACAGCGCTTGGGCGCTGCACGTTTTGCGGCAGCGGGCCGAGGTGGAGGTGGTGGGGTTGCTCACGACCGTGAACCAGCAGCATGGCCGGGTGGCGATGCACGCCGTGCGGCAAGAGCTGCTTCGCGCTCAAGCCAAAGCCGCCGGGCTGCCCCTGCACGAGGTGCAGATCCCGCAGCCGTGCAGCAACGAGCAGTACGAAGCGGCCATGGCCGCGGCGGTGCGCGACGCGGTGGCGCGGGGCGTGACCGTGATGGCGTTCGGTGACTTGTACCTGGAGGACGTCCGCGCCTACCGCTGCCAGAAGCTGCAGGGGTCCGGCATCCGGCCGATCTTCCCGCTGTGGGGCGAGCCCACCGCGGGCCTCGCGCGACAGATGATCGCGGGCGGCTTGCGCGCCCGCTTGACGTGCGTGGATCCGCGCAAGCTCCCGGCCGAGCTCGCCGGGCGCGACTACGACGAGAGCCTATTGGCGGCGCTTCCGCCGGGCGTCGATCCGTGCGGAGAAAATGGTGAGTTTCACAGCTTCGCCTACGCGGGCCCGATGTTTGATCTGCCGCTCGCCATCCGCTCGGGCGAGGTGGTCGAGCGTGACGGCTTCGTGTTCGCAGATCTGCTGCCCGGCTCGCCGTAAGCGTCGCTGAGCGCGCTCACCGCCGACGTCGCTTCTTGGGTGGCGTGGCGGCGGATAGATCCGAGAACGTCGCGAAGCCGTCGCGAATCCGGCGGAGGTACTCGCAGAGCGCGGTCAGCTCATCGAGCTCGCTCTCGGCTTGCAGCAGTAGCTCTTCGGGCGGCAGGCCCGCCGACGCGGCGCGCGCCTGCGCCTTGGCATCACGAATCTCGCGCGTCAGCTCGCGCACTTGCGCGAGTAGCTCACGGTTTTGCCGGAGCAGCTCGGCCGCGCGCTGCTCCGGATCGGCTGCGTTCAAACGCAGCTCGCTGAGCCAAGCGCTCTCCAGCTCGAGCAGGCGCGCCAAGTCACCCTCCTCGTAGGCCCGCGTGACTTGCTTCATCACCTCGGTGCGCCGCTCGCGCTCTGCTTCGTGGCGAGCTTGGTCCGGGTGAATGGCGCGGGCGAGGCTGCGGAAGAGCTCGCGGATCGAGCGCTGCTGCTGGCCGCGCGGGGCTGCGCTCTCGACCTCGGGCGGCGCGACCCCGGGGCGACCCGGCGCGCGTCGTGGCTGCGGCTCGGACTCTGGCTCCGACTCCGGCTCCCACGGGGGCTCCGGCTCATCATCGTCGAGCGGATCGAGGATGCCGTCCAGCTCCAGCAGACGGCGCAGCCGCAAGACCTCCTTGCGATCACGCCGACCCAAACGACCCTCCTGCAGCAGCTCCGCAAACAGCTGGCGCAGCTCCCGCACCAGCGCTGCGTGTCGCAGCACCAGCGGCTTCATCTCACTGTGCGCTCGCTCGGCGTCGCGCGTGGCCTGGTCCAGCACGCGCTGTAGCTGAAGCTTCTTCTTCTGGATTTCGCGCAGCAGCCGCGCCCGCTCCCGCAGCAGTTGCTGCGTTTGCTCCGAGCCCGGATGGACCGAGAGCTCGCGCGCCGCGGCGCTTGCGGCTCGCGGCTTCGTGCGAGGGCGAGCGTTCATGCTCGCGGCGTAGGTCAGTCGCGGGGCGCTGCCAAGCGCTGGCACGCCCCGTGCTGAGAGCGTGGCGCTCCACGCTCACGACGTGATGTTTCGGCGCAGAGTCGCAGGTTTGGCACGCGCAAAAAGTCACGCGCCCGCGGGCCGACTCGCGGTCCTCGCACGGCGTGGCTGGCACATGGCTTGCGTCAGGTGCTGCGAGGCAAAGCGTGTCGAGCAACGGCTGCCGAGTGCTGGTGGTGGACGACGAGCCAGATAACCGCGAGCTCTTGCTGTCGCTCCTAGAGGCCGAAGGCTACGTGGGCTCCAGCGCGGAGAACGGGGCGCAAGCCTTGGAGCTGCTGGAGCAAGGGCTGGATCCGGACCTGATCCTGACCGACCTGATGATGCCCGTGATGAGCGGTTGGGATCTGTGCGAGGTGCTGAAGGCGACGCCCAGCTGGCGCGCCATCCCGGTCATCGTGCTGTGTGGTTTGGCGGCCGAGCAACGCGGCAAGCTGCAGGTAGAGGCCGCCTTCGAGAAGCCTACGGACAACGCGCTCCTGCTACAGCGGATAGGGGAGCTTTGCGGCATCTAAGCCTGCCCAGCAGTCGGCTCTGGGATGCGGCCCTGATCTTGGGGTTGCTCTGGCTGTGTCGTCCGGTGGTGGTGCCGCTGGTGCTCTCGTTCTACCTGGCGTTCGTGCTCAAGCCGGCCTGCAACGGCCTCGAGCGGCTAGGGATGCCGCGCGTGCTGTCCACAGTCACCGTCATGGGGGCGGCCCTCGCCGTGGTGGTGGGGCTCGGCTCCATGCTGTTCGCTCAGGCGCTCGATTTGGCGACGCAGCTGACCACGTATTCGGCGCAAATGAGCGAGAAGCTCTCGAGCATGCGTGAAGGCCGGCTCCAAGTCTTGAACGAGCTGAGCGACGCGTTCGCGGAGCTCTCGCGCCGCATCGATCCGGAGACAGCCGCGGAGCTGTCGACGCCGGTGCGCGTCGTTTCGGGCGGTGGCTCGGCCCTGTCGCGGCTGGAAGAAGCCGTGGGCCCGGTGCTCACCCCCGCCGCGGTGGCGTTGGTCGTCCTGGTCATGACCTCGTTCATCGTGGCTCGCCGGGAAGATCTGCGCGGTCGGCTGATCCAGCTGCTCGGTCCGGAGCACGCGACCGTGACCACGCGGACGCTCGGCGACGCGATGACGCGCGTCGGCCATTTGCTGCTGACCCAGGTGTACATCAACGCCAGCTTCGGTGCGGTGATTGGGGTCGGGCTTTACGTCATCGGCGTGCCCTTCGCGCTGCTGTGGGGCGCGCTCGCGGCGGTTCTGCGCTTCGTGCCGTTCTTGGGTGCCTGGATCGCCGGAGCTTTGCCGACCCTGGTGGCCTTTGCGGTGTTCCCTGGCTGGCGTGAGGCGCTGCTCACGGGCGGCTTCTTCCTGGTCACGGACGTGCTGCTCGGCAATTTCGTGGAGCCGCTGGTGCTCGGCAAGCGCACCGGTGTCTCCGCGCTGGCCTTGCTGGTCTCCGCGTTGTTTTTCACGTGGCTGTGGGGACCGATCGGCTTGGTGCTGGCGACGCCGATCACGGTCTGCGCGGCGGTGGTGGGGCGGCACGTGCCGAGCCTGGCTTTCCTCTCCACGGCGCTGGGTGACGAGCCAGGTCTGAACGCCGAGATCGAATTCTACCAGCGCACGCTGAGCCGCTCGACCAAAGACGCGCTGTTGTTCGCCAAGCGTCACGTCGCGGAGACCAGCTTGACGCGAACGTACGACGAGCTACTCGTGCCGTCGCTGGCGCTGCTCTCGAACGACTTGGCCGCGCGCGTCGTCAACGATCCTACCGCCGAGCGCGCCGCCCGTGAC
>JAEYOT010000293.1 GCA_023411445.1 Pseudomonadota bacterium | reverse complement strand
CGCCGGCGGACGCCGAGCCGTGGTTCGAGCGCATCCGCAAGGTCGAGCCGGCCAACCCGGGCATGCTGGCGTTCTTCCGCGAGCACTACGCGACCCTGAACGACGACACGCGTTTGATGGAGGTGCTGCAGGCTGCCGCTCGCGCCTTGCCCGAGGGGAGCAAGGAGCGCACGAAGCTGAGCGCGCAGCTCGGCAAGCTGGCGGAGGGCCAGGCCAACGCGCAGAAGGCCGTGGAGCAGTACAAGAGCGTCCTGCGCCAAGATCCGGACAACAGCGAAGCGCGCGAGGCGCTCAAGCGCCTGTACAAGCAGACGCAAGGCTACAACGCGCTGGTCGAGCTGCTGCGCCAGGAGCTGGAGCGCCTGCCGAACGAGAAGTACCAGGAGCGCCTAGCGGTGCTGCGCGAGGTGGCCACCGTCTATCGCCAGTACATCAAGAGCGACACCGCCCTTCTGTCCGTGCTGGGGCAGATCGTGCAGCTCGACGACAAGCTGGACGAGCAGGACGTGATGGAGATGCGCGAGCTGGTCTCGCTCTACGAGAAGCTTGGACGCCATCGCGATCTGATCACCAACCAGATCAAGCTGGCCGAGATCACGCCGGACATCGAGGAGAAGAAGGAGCTGTACCGCGCGGCCGCGCGCCGCTGGTTGGAGCAGTTCTCCAACGCGCAGAACGCGACGGACGCCTACGCCGCATTGCTCAAGGTGGCGCCCGACGACCGTGAGGCGCGCGAGCGGCTGGAGGAGCTGTACCGCAAGCGCCGCGCTTGGGCACCGCTGTACGAGCTGTACGCGGCGGACCTGGCGAAGACCGAAGGCAGCAAGCAGCTGCCGCTGCTGCGTGAGATGGCGGCGCTGGCCGCGGAGCGCCTGAACCGCCCGGCGGACGCCATCGCGCTGCACTTGAAGACGCTCGAGATCGATCCCACGCGCGTGGACGTGCTCGACGCCTTGGAGAAGCTGTCGGAGCGCAGCCGTGATTTCGCGACGCTGGCCTCGGCGCTGGAGCGGCGCGTGGAGCTTGAGACGGAGTCCGCCGCCAAGCTGGCCGCGCTGCAGAAGCTCGGCACCGTTTACGCCGAGCACATCCAGGACGCGGACAAGGCCGTGCGCACTTGGCGGCGCGTGCTGGAGCTGTCGCCGGGTCACTCGCGGGCGCTGCGCGTGCTGCGCGAAGCGCACCTCGGTAGCGGGGACTTCGACGCGCTGGAGGAGCTGTACGGTAGCCAGAACGACTGGGAAGGCCTGTCGGAGGTGCTGTCCAACGCCGCCGATCGGGCCAAGGACAACGCCACCAAGATCTCGCTCTCTTACCGCGCCGCTCGCGTGTACGAAGAGAAGCTGAGCCAGCCGGAGCGCGCGTTCCGCTCCTACGACCGCATCCTGAGCGTGGACCCGACCGACACCCGCGCGGCGCGCTCGCTCTTGCCGCTGTACGAGAAGGACGAGAAGTGGGCGCGGCTCATGCCGCTCTACGAGCTGCTGCTCGAGAAGTCGGAGTCCGAGGCGGACAAGCTCGAGATCCTGGGCAAGCTCGCCGAGGTGAGCGGCAAGCGCTTGGGCGACCGCAAAGCCGCCGCCGGCTACGCGCGGAAGGCGTACGAGCTGTCGCCGGAGAACCCGCGCTCGCTCGAGCTGCTGGAGGAGACGTCGCGCGCCGCAGGTACGTGGGATCAGTTCGTGGACGTGATCGAGGTGCGGCTGGCCGTGATCGCGACCGAAGCGACGGAGGCGCCGCCCGCGGTCGCCGCCAAGGAGCCGGCGCCCGCCCCCACGGGCAAGAAGGGCAAGAAGGGTAAGAAGAAGGCGGAGCCCGCCGCGGAGGCCGCTGGTGCGGAGCCGCAGGCCAAGCCCGCGGCCGACACGGGGCGGCGCCTGCTGGAGCTGAAGCTCGCGCGCGTGTACGCCGACGAGCTCGGTCGCACGGACGACGCCGTGAAGGTCTACCGGCAGATGCTCGAGCGCGATCCGAGCGACGCGGAGGCTGCCACGGAGCTGGAGAGCATCCTGCGCCGGCACGACCGCCGCGACGACCTGCGCTGGCTGCTCGAGCTGCGCGTGGTGAACGCCAGCGGCGACGAGCAGCGCAGCCTGCTGGGCGAGTGGGCGCAGCTGGAAGAGACGGTGTTCGAGGCGCCGGAGCGCGCGATCGCGCTGTACCGTCGCATGCTGGAGCTGTCGCCCACGGACGAGCGGGCCTTGTCCGCGCTGCCGCGGCTCTTGCTCGCGGCGGGTGACGCCGCCGGCGCCGCCGAGATCATCGCCCAGCACCGCGACGCGGCGACGGGCGAGGTGAAGGCCGAGCGCGAGGTGGAGCTGGCGGAGCTGTACCTGGAGCGCTTGTCGCGGCCGAGCGACGCGCTGGAGGCCGCCATCGCCGCCTTGAGCTCCGATCAGCACGCCCCGCGCGCCATGTCCGTGCTGGAGCGGCTGGTGAGCGTGGAGTCCGTGCGCGCGCGCGCCGCGGACGTGCTCGCGCAGCGCTATGCCAGCGGCGGTGAAGCGCGGCGCGAAGCCGCGGCGCTGACGGTGCTGCTCGAGCAGGTGAAGGACCCAGCCGAGCGGCAGGCGCTATATGGCCGCCTGGCGGACGTGCACGAGCAGAAGCTCGGCGCGCACGGCAGCGCGCTGGACGTGGTGCTGGCCGCGGTGCGCGAGTTCCCGGCCGAGCTCGGCTTGTGGGAGCGGGCCGATGCGCTGGCCGGCTCCTCCGGTCGCCCCACGGACTTGGCGGAGACGTTCCGCGAGGTGCTGCGCGGTCAGCACGACAGCGCGCTCGAGTGTGAGCTTTCCGAGCGCGCAGCGCGCCTGCACGAGGACAAGCTGGGCGATCCGATCGGCGCGACGCCGTACTTGGAGCGCGTGCTGGCGCTCTCGCCCGGCAACGAAGCCGCGTTCCAACGCCTGAAGGACATCCTGACTGCCGCGGAGCGCTGGGGTGAGCTGGAGTCCTTGTACGACCGCGCTGCGCGCGCGACGGACGATCTCTCCCGCCGCGTGGACATGCTCGTGGAGGTGGCGCTGATCTGCGAAGAGATCATCGAAGACGCGCCCAAGGCCACCAACTACTACGAGCGCATCCTCGAGATCGATCCGGTGCACGACGGCGCGATCCGCGCGCTGGATCGCCTGTACCTGAAGCAAGGCCACAGCCGTGAGCTCTCGGCCTTGCTCGAGCGGCGCCTGGAGCGCGCGGTGGGTGACGAGGCGTTCGAGCTGAAGCTGCGCCTGGCGAAGCTGCAGCTCGAGCTGCACCAGCCGGACAAGGCCATCGGCCACGTGGAGGACGTGCTGCGCGAGCGCCTCGGCGACTACGAGGCGCGCGAGCTGGCCGAGCGGATGCTGGCCATCGGCGAGCTGCGGCCGCGCGCGGCGCGCGCGCTCGAGTCCGTCTACGAGTCGCGCGACGAGGTGCGCGATCTGGTGCGCGTGCTCGCCATCCGGCTGGAGACTTTGACCGACGCCGAGAGCGCGGACGAGCGGCGCGAGCTCTTGCGCCGCATCGCCATGCTGCGCGACGACCGCCTGCACGACGATCAAGGCGCGCTGGACGCGCTGGCGGAGCTGGTGCCGATGGATCCGCTCGACACGGATGCGCGCGCGCGCCTGCTGGAGATCGGCCGTCGCGTGTCGGCGCACGAGCGCGTCGCCGAGGTGCTGATCAAGGCCGCCGAGCGCGCGGACACCTCGGAGCTGAAGGGTGAGATCCTGACGGCCGTAGCGCGCATCTACGAAGAGCTGCTGGCGGATCCCAAGCGCGCCGAGGGCATCTATCGCCGCATCCTCAAGCTGGACGAGGCAGACGCTGCGCTCGTCTTGCCCGCCGCCAAATCGCTGGAGCGCATCTACGTGTCCTCTGGCGAGAGCGAGAAGCTGGCGGAGATGCTCAAGCTGCAGGTGCAGCACGAGCAGGACGGCGCGACGCGGCGCGAGCTGTTCGGTCGCCTCGGTACGTTGAGCCAGAGCGTGCTGAACGACGAGGCCGGCGCGATCGCGGCCTGGAACGCGCGGGTCGAAGAGAACCCGGACGACTCGGAGGCGCTGGCGGCGCTGGACCGCCTGTACGAGAGCGCGGGGCGCTTCCGCGACCTGGTCGGCGTGCTGCAGCGCCGCCGCGAGATCAGCTCGGACGGGGAGCTGCGCCGCTCGCTGATGACGCGCGAAGCGGAGACGCTATGGAAGAAGCTGGACTCGGTGCCGGAGGCGATCGACGCCTACCGCGCGCTGCTCGACGAGTTCGGGCCGAGTCGAGAGTCGCTCACGGCGCTGGAGGCGCTGCTCGGGAGCGCGCGTCGCTGGGAAGAGCTGGCGGAGACGTACGAGAAACACCTGGAGCTGTGCGACACCGACGACGAGCGGCTGACCATCCTGGCGCAGCTCGGCGATCTCAAGCGCGAGCACCTGTCCGACCCCGCGGCGGCGATCGAGGTGTACCGCCGCGCGCTGTCGCTGCGCACGACGCACACGGAGAGCCGTGAAGCGCTCGCCAACCTGCTGGAGTCCCCCGATAGCCAGACGCGCCGCGAGGCAGCGCTGATCTTGAAGCCGATCTACGAGTCCGAGGGCAACCACGAGAAGCTCTTGACCACGCAGCTGATCGAGGTGGATACCACCGACGATCCGATCGAGAAGGTGAACGGCTTGGAGGCCGCGATGAAGGTCGCGGAAGGGCCGCTCGCTGATCCGCAGCGTGCGTTCGGGCTGGCGGAGCGCGCGGTGCGCTCGGCGGTCGGACACGTGGATCTGGTGGCCTGGTTCACGCACATGGAGCGACTGGCCAGCGCGACCTCGCGTCAAGCCGAGTACACCAAGCTCTTGTGCGACGTGGTGCCGGAGATTTTCGATGGGGACGTGCAGCTGCTCGTCACGCTCAAGATCGCGGACTTGGCGCGGCACCAGCTGGCCGATCGCGACCTGGCGCGCACCTACTACAAGAAGGCCCTTGAGCTGCGCGCCGAGGATCGGCAGGCGCTGGCGGCGCTCGAGTCGCTCTATGAAGAGGGCGGGGACGCTCGCAACCTGCTCGAGATCTTGGAGCGGCGCACGGAGGTGGCGGAGAGCGACGAGGAGCGCAAGGCGCTCTTGTTCCGGCGCGCCAAGCTCTTGTCCGAGGCGCTGTCCGAGCGTCGCCGCGCGATCGAGGTGTACGAGACGATCCTCGACATCTCGCTCGAGCGCGAGGCGCTGACCGCGCTGGAGGCGCTGTACACGGCCGAGTCCATGTGGGTGGAGCTGATCGGCCTGTACGAGCGGCAGCTAGACGCCAAGCTCGGCGACCCGGCGGCGCTGCACGTGGCCATCGCGCGCGTCGCGTCGCGTCAGCAGAGCAACGTGGCTCGCGCCTTCGACGAGCTGGAGAGCGCGCTCGCCGTCGAGCGCCAACACGAAGGCGCGATCGCGGAGCTTGAGCGCTTGGTGGCGGAGGCGCCCGATCCGGTTGAGCGAGCGCGCGCTGCGGCGCTGCTCGAGCCCGTGTACCTGCTGCGCGCGGACTTCGGCAAGGTGATGTTCGCGATCAGCGCCCGGCTGGAAGCGAGCGCCGATCCGGACGAGCGCCGTGAGCTGCTGACCCGCCTCGCCAAGCTGTACGAAGAGCAGAAGGAAGACTACCGCGCCGCTCTCGAC
>JAEYOT010000490.1 GCA_023411445.1 Pseudomonadota bacterium | reverse complement strand
CTGCCCAGGTACCGAAAGAAGGCACGCCTAGCGTGAGCGCGAGCGACAAGGCCGATCGCGAGAGCCTGTCGGTCACGGTCTACAACCAGAACATCGGCGTCGTGAGGGAACGGCGCCGTCTCAAGCTCGGACGAGGCTTGGTCGAGCTCTCCTTCAAGGATGTGTCGGCCTTCGTTCAGCCGCAAACCGTGCGGATCGCCAGCACCACGCAAGGCGCGTTGTTCGAGGTGCTGGAGCAGAACTACCGCTACGACCTGCTCACGCCCGCCAAGCTACTCGAGAAGCACGTCGGTAAGCAGATCAGCGTCTACCGCTACAACGAGAAGACCGGCAGCGAAGAGAAGAAGACGGCCGAAGTGCTCAGCGTGGAGGGCGGCGTCACCCTGCGCATCGACGGCGAGGTCACCACCAGCTTCAACGGGCGCTACGCGTTCGCGGAGCTGCCGCCCAACCTGCTCGACAAGCCGACGCTGGTGTGGCTGCTGCGCAGCGACCGCCCCGAGCAGAGCGTCGAGGTCACCTACCTCACGGAGAACCTCAACTGGCGCGCGGACTACGTGCTGAAGCTGGACGCGACGGACACGCGGGCGGACCTGACTGGCTGGGTAACGCTCGATAACAACAGCGGCGCCAGCTACGAAAACGCCAACCTGCGCCTGGTGGCCGGCGACGTAAACCGCGTCACGCCCCCGCCGGCGCGCGAGGAGATGTACGACGACGCCATCGTTAAAATAGACGCGGGCAGCGCGCAGCTCGAGCGCGAGGGCCTGCTCGAGTATCATCTGTACTCGCTGGGGCGACCCACCACGCTGCGCGACAAGGAGACCAAGCAGGTGTCCTTGCTCAGCGCAGAGGGCGTGGCCGTGAGCAAGAAGCTGGTCCTCATCGGGCAGCCGTACGTCTTTCGCGGCCGCTACGGGCAGCCTCAGAGGGGGCAGAAGCCGAGCGTGTTCATCGAGCTCGAGAACGCGGAGCAGAACCGGCTCGGCGTGCCGCTGCCGAAGGGCACCGTGCGCGTCTACAAGGCCGACCGATCTGGCGCGCTGCAGTTCGTTGGGGAGGACGCCATCGATCATACGCCGCGCGATGAGCGCGTCCGCGTCAAGCTCGGCCAAGCGTTCGACGTGGTCGCCGAGCGCGTGCAGACCGATTGGGCACAGCTCTCCGAGTGCAGCGCGGAGAGCGAGTTCGAGATCGAGCTTCGCAATCACAAAGATCGCGCAGAGCAGGTCGAGATCAACGAGCCCACCGGCGCCGACTGGGAGCTGACCCAGCACAGCCATCCTTACGCCAAGGTCGACGCCGGCACCTTCCGCTTCGACGTGCAGGTGCCCGCCCGCGGGACCATCACCGTCTCTTATCGAGTCCGTATTCGCTACTGCTGAGTGAGGTATTCATGTTCAAGTCCACTGCCCCTAGCTTCATTTCAGTGCTCGGCTTGAGCGCGGCGCTGCTGGTGCCGGCGGGCGCCGCCGCGCAGAGCAAAGCTCCGGAGACGCGCACCTCCACCGAGGCGGATCGCAAGGCCGTCAGCATCACGGTCTACAATCAGAACTTCGGCGTCGTGCGCGAGGTACGCGAGCTGCGCGAGCTCGGCAGCGGTCAGGTGTCGCTCGAGTTTCGCGACGTGGCCGCCAACATTCAACCCGAGACGGTAGCGATCAAGTCGCTCACGGCGCCGGGCGCGATCAACGTGCTGGAGCAGAATTACCGCTACGACCTGCTGACACCGCAAACGCTGCTCGAGAAGTTCGTCGGCAAGAAGATCAAGACCTACCGCTACCACGAGGCCACCGGTAAGGAGGAGGCCGCGGACGCGGAGATCCTCAGCGTGAACGACCAGCAGCCCATTTTGCGGCTGAACGGCGAGATCACCTTCGGCTACCCGGCGCGCTACGCGTTCTCGCAGGTCCCGGACAACCTGATCGCCAAGCCGACCTTGATCTGGCTCGTCGCGAGCCAGAAGCCGGCGCAGACCGTGGAGGTCAGCTACCTCACGCAGAACCTGAGCTGGAGCGCGGATTACGTGCTGGTGGTCAATGAAGAGGACACGCTGGCCTCGCTCCAAGGCTGGGTCACGCTCGTGAACCAATCCGGCGCGAGCTACCGCAACGCGGAGCTGAAGTTGGTCGCGGGCGACGTGAACCGCGTGCAGC
Source organism: Pseudomonadota bacterium (assembly GCA_023411445.1). GTDB lineage: Bacteria > Myxococcota_A > Polyangia > Polyangiales > Polyangiaceae > PMG-095. The sequence goes on along the minus strand of JAEYOT010000490.1, from coordinate 3,309 downwards.
CCGAGCGGATGTACAGCAAGGCCTCCATGCCCATGGCCGCGCCGGCACCGTCCGGCGGCGCGGGCTTCAGCGAGCAAGCGCTGTTCGAGTACCACCTGTACACGCTGGGCCGGCCCACCACCGTGCTGAACAACGAGCAGAAACAGGTGAGCCTGCTGGAGGCGGATGGCGTCCGCATCCAGAAGAAGCTGATCTTCTACGGTCAGCAGTACTGGTTCCGTGGAGAGTACGGGCAGCTTCAATCCAACCAAAAGGTGGGCGTCTACCTGGACTTCAAGAACGAGCAGAAGAACAAGCTGGGCGTGCCGCTGCCGAAGGGCACGTTGCGCGTGTACAAGGCTGACAAGAGCGGCGCCAAGCAATTCGTGGGCGAAGATCAGATCGATCACACGCCGCGCGACGAGAAGATCCGCGTCAAGATGGGCGAAGCGTTCGACGTCGTGGGCGACCGCAAGCAAGTGGAGTGGCGTGCGCTCGGGAGCTGCGTCTCCGAGAGCCGCTGGGAGATCGAGCTCCGAAACCACAAGGACACCGCCGTGGAAGTCGAGGACTACGCGCCGATCGGCGGCGACTGGACGATCTTGGACTCCTCCATGCCGTACGAGAAGAAGGACGCCGGCACCTTCACCTTCAACGTCAAGGTTCCGGCTCGCGGCAAGACCAAGGTGAGCTACCGCGTCCGTCTCCGCTACTGCTGAGCTGCGCGCCACCTCAGCGTCAGCTCCTCGCCCTCCAAAGCGCCCCACTGCCTCCTCCCCCTTGGAGCGGGCGGAAATCACGTGCGAAATTCTGGCGGGTTCTAACCGGCGCCGCGCGCTGCTACCGTAGAGGTTGCTCGCAAACGCGGCGCCGAGTCGGTGCTGCCGCTGCGAGGAGGGAACTTCCGCATGACGAACGCCGTGCTGGCGAGGCTGCGCGCCTTCGTGACCGGTACTCCGCTCGAGGAGTGTGAGCTGTGCGCTCAAGCTATTTCGCTCGAGCACGAGCACCTGCTGGAGCCGGAGGCGCGGCGTGTGTTCTGCGCGTGTCCGGCCTGCGCCGCGCTGTTCGCACAAGAGCAGCAGCGGCAAGGGGCCCGCTACTTGCGCGTGCGTCGCCGCGCCGCCCGCCTGTCCGAGGTGGACATCGACGACGGCACGTGGGTGGAGCTCGGCGTGCCGGTCGGGCTCGCTTTCTTCACGACGCGCAGCCGCACAGGCGAGGTGGTGGCGACATTTCCAGGGCGCGCGGGCATCATCGAAACGTTCGTGCCGCTCAAGGCTTGGAGCGAGCTGGAGCAGCGCCACCCGGCGATCAAGAGCGTGCTGCCGGACGTGGAGGCATTGCTGGTGCGGCGTACGCTGCGGCAGCGGGACTACTACCAAGTGTCGATAGACCATTGCTACGAGCTGTCGGGCTTGTTGCGCGCGGCAGACGCGCCGCTGTCGTCGCCAGAGCTCGCCGTGGTGCAGAGCTACTTCGCCCGGCTGGACGAGCAGGCTGGCCAACACCGGCACAGCCGACGACCCAGCGCCTCATGATCGGCACGGCAGCTGACGATCGGCAGCGCTTCCGCTCTGGCTGCGCGCGGATGCTCGCGGCGCGGCAGTTGGCGACTACTCGCACAGTTCCGGGACCGCGCTGCCGCTCCGCCACACTGCGTAGCTCTTGTGAGCCATCGCAGTCTGCACTAGCTTCCGCGCCGGCCTGCTGGCTGCGTGAAACCAGTAGAAAATGAGGAATGGCCATGAAGCTTAACGTGCTGCGTCGGTTGGGTCTGTCTTTGAGTGTGGGGTCTGGGGCTATGCTCTGCGCGGGGCTCGCGCAGGCGCAGGACCTGGGTGTGCCGCCGCCGGAAGCGGAGAAGGTTGCTGCCGGTCCCGGTCCCGCGCCCGAAGCGCCGAAGATCACCGCCACGCCGGAGGGCACCACCGCGTCGGTGTCAGCCGGCGGCCTGAGCTCGAGCGGTAACGCGCGCATGGTCGCGTTCACGGCCAGCGGCACGTACGACTGGCGCGGCGGCGCCAACGGCGTCGGCGCTTCGCTGGTCGGCAACTACGGCCAGAGCGCGCCGCCCGACGGCGAAATGGAGACCACGACCGAGAACTTCCAGGGCCGTATCCGCTACGACCGCTACCTGATCGAGGACGCCAGCGTGTTCATGCTGGTCACCGGCCGGCACGACAAGTTTCAAGGCCTCGCGTTCCGCCTCAACTTGGATCCTGGCTTCAAGTACCTGTTCGTCAACCGCGAGAAGACGCAGCTTTGGGCTGAAGCTGGTTATGACTTCCAGTACGACACGCGCACGCGCGAAGCTCGTGAGGTGCGCGACGAAGAGGGCGACCTGATCGAGCTGCTGGACAAGCACGAGACGGATCACTCGGCTCGCGTGTTCTTGGGCTTCAAGCACGCCTTCAACGACGCTACCGCGCTCAGCAACGGCATCGAGTACCTGCAGAGCTTCGTGGATAGTAACCGCTACCGCTTTAACTACGACGTGCTGTTCACGGCCAAGGTTTGGGGTGATCTGGCGCTCGGCGTTGGCTTCAACGCGCGCTACGACAACTCCCCGCTGCCCGAGAAGGAGAAGCTGGACACCACCAGCACGCTCAGCCTGGTGTACTCGTACACCAACGTGGGCCAGTAGCGACGCGGTAGCACTGCAGAAACCGAAGGGCCGCTAGATTCACAGCGAGGCAGCACATGTCGTTCATCGATGATTTCAAGAAGTTCGCGTTCAAGGGCAACGTGGTGGACCTGGCGGTCGGCGTCGTCATCGGCGGCGCTTTCGGCAAGATCGTGTCCGCCTTGGTGGCGGACCTGGTCATGCCGATCGTGGCGCTGGTGCTGCCGAGCGGTGACTGGCGCACCGCCGGCCTCGTCCTGAAGGAGGCGGAGAAGCCGGAGGACAACGTCGTCCTCAACTACGGCAACTTCATCGGCTCGGTGCTGGACTTCTTCGTCGTGGCGCTGGTGCTGTTCATCGTGGTGAGCCGCATCATCAAGGCCGCTGAAGGCCGACTCGCCAAGCCGGCGGAAGAGGCACCCCCCGCCGTGAAGGAGTGCCCGGCCTGCTGCGAGACCGTCCCGGCCAAGGCGATTCGCTGCAAGTACTGCACGAGCGAGCTAAAGGCTGCGTAACTCAGCGTAACCGCTGAATAAATAGCCCGGTGCGGCGTGGTTTCCGGCCGCCAGCGCGTTGCTGTCTCGAACTGAGCCTTCAGAAACGCGTGAGACGGCCGTCAGTAACTGGGCAGTGTCTACCATCATCGGGCTCCTGGTCGTGTTCGGCTCCGTGCTGGGGGGGTTGGCCATGTCCGGCGGGGCCTT
>JAEYOT010000243.1 GCA_023411445.1 Pseudomonadota bacterium | reverse complement strand
CCCGACGGCCAGCCGGGCAGCCGCGGCGCGGGGCGCGACTTGGCCTGGCTTTCATGCGCGCTGTGGTGGCTCCAGGCGGACGTCGTGGCGGTGCAGGAGATCAAGGGCACGCCTGCGGCGCGGGCGGCGCTCGACGAGGTGCTGCGTGAGCTCGATCGCCTGAGCGGCGGACAGCACGCGGTCGAGGTGGACGACTGCGGCAGCCGCATCCAGCAGCATGTGGGGCTGCTCTACGATCGGCGACGCGTGGCCGTGAGCGACGTGCGCACGCTCGCGGCGCTCAACCCGACGGGTGAAGCGTGCGGGCGCCAGCTGCGGCCAGGGCTCTCCGCGCGCCTACGCTTCGGCGGGGGGCTGGATTTGACTGCGGTGTCCGTGCACTTCAAGAGCGGCGCGGACGAGCGCAGCCTGGATCTGCGTGAAGCCTCGCTGGGCGCGCTGCCCGCCGTGGCGCGCGAGCTGGAGCAGCGCGCAGGCGACTCCGACATCTTGGTGCTGGGCGACTTGAACACCATGGGCTGCGAGAAGTGCGCGCCGGCGCTGTCGGCGGAGCAGGAGCTGGCGGCCGCCGAGCAGCTGCTGCTCCGCCACGGCCTGCGCCGGGTAGCCGCCGATCAGCCGGGCAGCCTCTGGCACGGCGGGCGGCTGTCCCCGCTCGATCACGTCTTGGCGTCCACACGGATGCGTGAGCTGGAGCCGGCGGTGCGTGTGCACGTCAGCGGGCACTGTAGCGCCCCACCCGCCGGACGAAGCAGCAAGAAGGCGTCTGTCTTGCTCAGCGATCACTGCCCGATCGTGGTGGATCTGACGGACCGCGACTTGGATTAAGGTGCGCCCATGGCAAAGGGCTATTGGCTGGTGAAGAGCGAGCCGTCGGTTTACCCGTGGCAGCGCTTCGAGAAGGAGAAGCGCACGCTGTGGGACGGCGTTCGTAGCTTCGAGGCGCGCAACAACCTGCGCGCGATGAAGAAGGGCGACCTGGTGCTGTTCTACCACTCGAACGAAGGCAAAGAGGTCGTCGGCCTGGCCACCGTGAGCGCGGAAGCGACGCCAGAGCAGACCAAAGACGAAGGCGAGTGGTCCGTGGTGGAGCTTTCCGCCAAGAAGGCGCTGAACAAGCCGGTGTCGCTCGCGCGCATCAAGGCGGAGAAGAAGCTCGCGAGCTTTGGCCTCGTGAAGAAGAGCCGGCTCTCCGTCGTGCCGGCCACGCCCGAAGAGTTCGAGCTGATCTTGGCGCTGGCGGAGACGAAGGCCTGAGCTACTCGCTCTTGGCTTCCCGCGCTTCGCCCAGCTCGATCAAGGTGGCCAGCGCTTCGATCTCGCGCTTGGTGGCGATCTCGCGCTGGCGCAGGCCTTTTAGCTCTGCCTCCAGGCGGCGCAGCTCACCTTCGATCTCGCGGAGGTTGTCCTTGAGGCGGTCACGTTCTGACTTGAGCGAGCTGAGGTCGATGGCCACGAGGTTCCTCCGAGAGTTAGCCTCGTAGCAGACAGGCTCCCTCGGAGTAAAGCCCCCGCTCCGGCCGGCGCTATCCCTCGCTGGCGACGCGGTTTCGGCCCTGCTCTTTGGCCGCGTACAAGCGGCGATCTGCCACGGCGATGAGGTCTTCCGTGGTGGGGGTGGTGCAGCACGCGAGGGAGGCGGCGCCGGCGCTGAGCGTGACCTGAATGCGCTCGCCCTCGTACTCGATGACCTCATGGGCGACGGCTTGGCGGAGCCGCTCGCCCAGGCGTGCGGCCCCTCGCAGCTCGATGCCGCGCAGCACCACGCCGAACTCCTCGCCGCCAAAGCGCGCGAAGACGTCTTCTTGTCGCAGCGCGCGCTTGCAGGCCTCGCTCGCGCGCTTCAGCACCAGGTCCCCCGCGGGGTGACCGTAGGTGTCGTTCACGCGCTTGAAGTGATCCAGATCGATGATCAACAGCGAGCAGGGCGTCTTGTGGCGATTGGCGTAAGCGACCTCGGAGCGGAGCCGCTCTTCGAAATGGAGCCGGTTGTATGCGCCGGTCAAGGCGTCGCGCGTGCTGGACTCGTACAGCTTGCGCAAGAGGCGCTCTTCGCGCACGTCCGTGAGCGAGAAGCGAAAGCTGACGCGCGGCCCGAACTGCAGCCACGTGTCGTGATCGAGCTTGGCGCGGGTCACGCGCTTGCCGGCGACGAAGGTGCCGTTGCGCGAGCCTAGGTCTTCCACCACGTAGTCGTCGCCAGCGCGCACGACGCGGGCGTGGAAGCGGCTGATGCTATCCTCGTCGATGCGGCACACATTGGTGGGGTGACGACCCACGGTGAACGGAAACTGCTCGATGCCGACGATCAGTCCGGCTTGCACGCCGTCCATCCGCAGCAAGACGGCGCGATCCACCGCCGACGGTACCGCCGGCGCGCCGCCCATGTCCGTGCTGCGCACGGAGACTTCCATGGTGCGCGCCTCCGGCAAGAAGCTGCCTGAATCCGAGAAAGACGCCATGGAGGCGCGACCGGCCGGCGGCGGCTCGGAGGTGAACGGGGCGCCGCCGTCGCGCTGCGAGCCTTCCAGCCCGCCGCCACCCGAGCCAGAAGACCCGCCCGTCGTCACGTGTCTCACCAGCTCACTCCCGGAAAGGCACGGCCGGGCTTGGCGAACAAGAAGCCCTGCAGCAAGTCGCAGCCGAGATCTACCAGACAATCCCGCTCGGCTACCGTCTCCACGCCTTCGGCGACCACGGTCATGCCCATGTCCTTGGACAGGGCCGTCATGGAGCGGACCACCTTTTGCTTGGTGGAGGTGACGTGAATGTCGCGCACTAGCGACATGTCCAGCTTGACGATCTCCGGCTCGAGCAGCGTGAAGCTGGAGAGGCCGGCGTAGCCTGCGCCCAGATCGTCCACCGCGATGCGGAAGCCCATCTCGCGCAGCGCGGCCACGCGGCGGCGCGCGTCCTTCACCTCGTCCAGCGAGGAGCGCTCGGTGATCTCCAGCACCACGCGGCTCGCGATCTTCGAGAGCGGCGAGTCCGGATCGCTGAGCGCCGGATCGGTGAGATCCGTGACGTGCAGGTTGACGAACAGCGAGTAATCCCCGCTCGCCACCACTGGATCGGCCGCTAGAGAGCGGATGGAACGGCCGAGCAGCTCCAAGCGACCGAGCCGCATGGCGGCGTCGATCACGGCGCCAGGGTGCGGCAGGCTCGGCTCGGTGCTGCGCAGCAGCGCCTCGTAGCCGAACACGCGCTTCTTCGCCATGTCCACGATCGGGTGGTAGGCGATCCACATCGACTGCATGGCGCGATCGAAGCTGGCTTCCAGCCCCGCGCGGTCCGCGCCGAGCGCGCCGGCGTGACCGAGCAGCTCGGCCGCCTGTTGCTTGACGCGCGCCATGCGGTGCATGCGCACGGCCTTCTGCACGATGTTGTCGAGCGCCTCGGGGTCGACCGGCTTGGTCAGGTAGTGGAAGGCCCCGTACTCCAGGGCCTGCACGGCTGTGCTCACGGCGGGCGCGCCCGTCATGAGCACCACCGGCACGTGCAGGTCGTGCTGGCGGATCTCTTTCAGCAATTGGATGCCGCCCATCGCGGGCATCACGATGTCGCTCACCACCACGTCGAAGGCGCGGCGGCTCAGGCACTGCACGGCCTCCTCGCCGTTGCGAGCCTCGGTCACCGAATAGCCTTGCAGCTTGAGCCCGCGGCTCACCCCGCGCAGTAGCTCCGGCTCGTCGTCGACCAGCAGCACCCAAGCTTTGGCCGGCTCGCCCCTCCGTTCCATGTCGGAAGACGGCGGGGGTGCGGCTTGCGAGCGGCGTTTGCTGCTCGGTGGCGTGCTCGGTGCCGCCTGTGCGTCACCGGCCGCCTGCGCACCCTTCGGAGCTGGAGCGACCATGCTTCCCCCTCAAACGGCGCGATCCCCAGCGTCTAAAGGGCCGGCTTGTATCTTTCGGAAACCATTGAACCTTCAGGGGCGCTTTCCATGCGCCACGGAAATCGCGTCAGGGCTTTCGGATCAGCTCCCCGCGGCCATCGACGCGGAATTCCTGTCGGAAAACGCGCCGCGCAGGCGCGGTGGGGGCGCGCTTCAGGTAGTCCAGCGCGTCGCGCGGGGGCGCCGGCGCGGGACGCGATTCAATGCGGCGCAGCTCCGCGCCGGGCGGCACCAGTAGGCGCGACAAGTTCTCCCACACGGTGCCAGGCTTCGCTTCGCAGCGCGTCACCTCCACGCCGGGCCACTGCGAGCAGTGCACCCACGCATCGTTCAAGCGCACCAGCCAGGTGACCTCGCGGGTGCCGCGCGGCGCGATGTACTCGCCTTCCGAGAGCTCGATCGTTACCTCGCGGCTGCGCTCGGCCATCGAGCTACTTGGCGTAACCGGGCGAGTCCGGCGGTGCGACGGGTGCGTCTTCCGGCTCGCGCTCCTCCACGGGCGGTTTGCGCTTCTCCGGGGCGTTGCTGCCTGGCTTGGCGGGGGGGATCTCGCTCTCCGGCTTGGGCATGGCTTTGGGCTTGTAGGTGAAGCGCGGCGTGTTCGACGAGTTGCAGCCGGGTCCAAAACCCTTGGCGCTGAAGTCGTACTCGAAGTCACCCTTGCGCTCGGCGCCTTCTTTGGTGGTGTACCGCACCTCCAGGCGCAAGCGGCGCTCACCGGCCCGAGCAGGCGAGCAGTACGAGACCAGGTAGTGCTTTTCCAGCTCCGCGCGCAGCTTGTCCGCCGCTTCTTCGAAGGCGATGGGCAGCGTGTCTTTCGCTTGCGCGCGCACGAAGCCGCCGCGCGATAGCGACTCCAGCTGGTCGTTCTCTTCGCCCAAGCCGATGCCGATGCCGACCACGTCGTGCGGGCTACTCCACACCAGGTCGTGCGTCTTATCCGCGCTCTCGCGACCCGCCACGTCCGGCCCTGTAGCGAACACGACCAGCGTGCCGACGCGGATGGGTTTGCCGGACTGCGTGAGCGCGGCGTTCAGCTTGTCCAGCCCGGCGAGGATGGCGCCGTTGAGGTTGCGCGAGCTGTCGCGTGGTTGAAAGCCTTCGATGGCGGCCATGCTGGGCGTGGGGCCGCCGCGCGCGATGGCGGCGATCTGCACCAAGCCGGGCCTACCGTCGAACGCGAAGACGGTGACGGGCTGGTGCGGCGTCACCTTTTGCAGGAAGCCGAGGGCTGACTTGGCCATTTGCGTGCGAGCGGCCTGCGCGCCGGCTTGGCTCATGTCCAGCAGCAGCACCAGCTGGTGTGCGGCGACCAGGTTGCGATCGAGCAGGGTGAGCTGGGATTGCTCACTGGGGACGAGCTGATCGTTCTCGTACACCGTGAAGTTGGCGGGGGAGAGCTCGTCCAGGGGCTGTTCGCCATCGCGCACGGCCACGTAGGCGCCGACGTTGCTGGGGCGATGCGCAGTGGTAGCCACGGGGTCGACCGCGAGACCCGTGAAGAGGCTACAGCCGGTCGAAAGCAGGGCGAGGAACGGCAACGGGAGAGCGAGCCGCATGACGAACGAGCTTATCACTCCCACACGACCGTTTTCGAGCACGCATTGGCGATCATGTCCGCCATGCCGTGCGACGTTTGCTCTGGCGGTAGCGGCAGCTCATCGTCACTGAACAGGCGCACTTCGCTGATCTCCACCGGGTTCACCCGTGACGAGTCCGGATTCTTGACGGTCGCAGCTACCACGATGGTCACCGCGTGAAAGCGGGGATCGCGCGCCGGCGCCGAGTACACTCCGATGACCTCGCCCAGCTCGATCACCTCCGCGCCCGTCTCCTCGTACACCTCGCGCGTGATCGCCGGGCGCAGCTGCTCGCCCCATTCCAGCGTTCCGCCCGGCAGCGCCCATTTGCCGCTATCGGCTCGGCGGATCAGCAGCAGCCGCCCATCGGCGCTGCGCGCGGCGGCCGCGATACCGACCACGGGACGCCGCAGCAGGTGTCGGAGCACCTCTTTCACGACCTTCAGCACGCCGCTCGGGATCTGCACCGCGGCAGCATGCACGGATCGGGCAGAGCTGTGCTAACGGATCCCGCCTGGCTGGTCCCGCGGCTGATTTTTATGCGATTTCCCGTCCGAATTGCTCCGTTTGTGCTGCTGCCCGGCCTGCTCGCTTGTGAGCGCGCTGAGCCGCCGGGCGTCGCCGCGTCGCCGTCGGCCGAGGCGCCCAGCGGGCGTGAGGTGGGCGTACCGGCCGCGCCGCCGCCCATGCCCAGCAGCGCTCCGTCCGGCAAAGCCGCCTCGAAGCAGCGGGGGAAGCAGACGAGCGTACCGACCCCTGGCGGCGTCGGCACCATCTCGGACAACCTTCCGTTCGACGAGAACGGTAGCGACGTGGTGAAGATCGCTAGCATCGCTTGGCGGACCTGGATCTACACGGACACGGGCCGGAGCCGCACGCGCTACGGCTACCTGCGGGCGGGCGCGATCGTGGCGGCGCGCGGCCCCAAGCTGGTGAATGACGGCTGCAAGGGCGGCTGGTACCGCGTGAACCCGCGCGGCTTCGTGTGTCTCGGCCTCGGCGCCACGGAGGACTTGTCTCACCCGGTGGTGGTCGCGTCACGAACGCGAGCCGTGCGCGGGCAGGGCCTTCCTTACACCTACGCGCTCTCGAGTGAGACGCCGCCGCTGCTCTACTTTAGGCTCCCTCCGCTCAAAGAGATGGAAAGCTCCGAGGGCCGAGAGCTGAGCGTGCGGGCCGCCAACTACCGCGAGCGCATCCGCCAAAACGGCTTGCTGGAGGCGCTGGGTGAGGTGGGAGGACCGCCGGACTTCTTGAGCGGTGGCGCGCGCCTAACCAAACCGTACGGCGTGAAGCAGCCGCTGCGCTTCGTGTCCCACGCGGGGGCGGCGCCGGCGGACAGCGGCTTCGCCATTGCGCAGAGCTTCGAGTGGGAGAAGCGCTTGTTCGGCTTGACCACGGAGCTTGACGTGATCGCGCTGGATCGCCTGAAGCTGGTGCGCCAGAGCGCCGTGCAGGGCGTCGAGATCGCGCCGAACGAAGGCTTGCCGGTAGCGTTCAGCAACGCGCGCTATGGGCAACGTTACGTCCGCACGGAACAGGGCCAGTTCAAAGCCGGCCCGCCGCTGGGCGATCGCGAAGCCGTGAAGCTGACCGGTCAGAGCAAGCCCGGCGGCTTTTTAGAGACGCGCGATGGCACCTGGGTAGCGGAAGCCACCCTGCGTATCGTCCCCCCGCGCGACTCATTCCCGAGCTTCGCGACCGGCGACCGCAAATGGATCGACATCTCGATCAAACAGCAAACGCTCGTCGCCTACTCGGGCCGAACCCCCGTCTACGCCGCCTTGATCAGCAGCGGCCGGGGTGGCCTGGGCGATCCCAACGAGACCGAAGCCACGCCGCGCGGCACCTTCATGGTCTACCAAAAGGACGTCTCGTCCACCATGGACGGGGACGAAGACGAGGGGGACTCCTTCAACCTACATGACGTGCCGTTCGTGCAGTACTTCCACAAGGGTTATGCGCTGCACGGCGCGTACTGGCACGACGATTTCGGCAAGATTAGGAGCCACGGCTGCGTCAACCTGGCGCCGAAGGATGCCGCTTGGCTGTTCGAGTGGACGGACCCGGCCGTGCCTCCGGAGTGGCACGGCGTGTTGAACAAAGAGCGTGGAACGGTCGTGCAT